>CAYJWI010000005.1:0-58162 GCA_964373815.1 uncultured archaeon
CCAGAGCCGCCTGTGAGCTGGTAAATGTAGAACCTCGGCTTGTTGCCTCCGCTTGCAAAAGCGAAAGAACCGGGTGAGGGGGCATCGAGCCTTAGCGTGTGCGCGCCAGCAGCCAACGCGGTGACGCGGTGCGAAAGTGTGGCGGTCGAGTATACCGGGCTAGAGCCAGCTGAAAAATCATCTCTTATAATCGCCTTGTCAACTTCGGAACCATCCATTTTGAAGCTCAGAGTCGAGGTTGTCGCCGGTGCAGGGGAGTTAAAGATAAAGTTTGCATACACTACAAGAAGCACGTCAGACTGCGAGGCGAGGTTGAAGGAGACTGACTGGGAATTCACTGTCCCCGCGGGGTCGCTGAGTCCCCCTATAAGGGTCCAACCTGCTGCAGCAGGAGCGGGAGCTGCACCCACTCCATTGGTGAGCAGCTCCTGCACGGTCTTTAGTGTGCCGTCATTCATCCTCACCACAAGCTCGTCCGCACCGTGGCCGAAGGCTTCACCCTGGGATACAATCCTATTGTAGGTGAATATCCTTGCCTGCGCATAGAAAACGGTTGCGCCCATGAGCAATAGGAAAAATGCGAAGACAACGGCCTTGTTGCTGATGTTAAGGTTCAGCTTCATGGCAACTATTATCACTTTCAATTATTTAAACCTAAGCACGGCTTTTCCGGGCTAAAGGCATGGAAAGGGAAGGCTTCAAAACCAAGGAATTATTGGAAAGCGAAGGCCCAAAATGCAGGCAAAAATTGCCGATTTTTTGGCGGCAAAGCCACTGCGCGGCAACCAAAGCCTTTGGGCTGGAAACGATTAAATAGAATAAAGGGGTTAGCTATTAGATGAACTTAGGCAAACCTGTTCTTCTGCTGTTCCTGCTCCTCGCCATTTGCTCATACGCCTTCTCAGTGCCATGCTCCGTGCCCACGAACTTCGGCATCGGGCCATCCGGGACTTGCAGGTTCAAGGCATCGTGCGATGCAACCGAAATCGCGGTGTTTTACGCCGCCGCGACAACAAACGCCCATGCATCCGTTTCACAAAACCCCCCTGAATACCTTGCAGTATGCTGCCCAAGGCAGGTGGCAGGCGGGGCTGCCAACATAACCGGAAACAGCTGCGCTGCGCCCAACAAGGCAGTGGTGCTAAAGCTCTTCGATGTTTCCAACTCGCACGTGGAGCAGGCTGACCAGCCCAATTACACGAACAACGTGTGCATAAGCGCGGACAGCCCCATAACCTGCAGGTACATAAGTTCTGGGAGCTGCAACGGCACGGAGCTCGCGGTTGCGAGTATTTCTGATGTGACAAACGCGCACGTCGAGGAGTCAGGCCAGGGAAATTACCCTATACAGGTGTGCTGCGGCTTCACTGGCCTTAGCAGCACCACGAACTATGTGAGCGTGAAAATAAGCACCGATTCGAAAGAGTACGTGAAGGACAGCACGGGAAATCCGGCCATCACTCTGACGGCTAGCGCAACAAAGCTCAACAACACTGTTGCAAGCGCTGAGGTGAATGTGCTCCAGGCGCGGGCTTCGGGGACAGCGCAAAGTGTCGGCAACCTGACAATGTCGTTTTCAGGCGCGCCGCCCGAAACCCTCCTCACTATATATGCAGTCCCGGTGAACCCCCTTGCCACGGGTGTCTACACTTTCACAGTGATTTCCCCCATAAAAAGCGGGGAGACCGACACCTGCGACAACGTTGATTCCGTCTCTGTGGTAGTGCTTGACGAGAAGAAGAAGCCTACTCCAGAAATCAATGAAATCCTGGTTTTTTTGGTCGGCCTTCTGGTAATAGGCCTCATTGCAAGGGAGAGCTGAAAGCCGCCCGAAAAAAAGCCTTTTTTTCCTTGTGCAGAGCAAGGTCTGCCTCGGCCCAAGCCGAAGTGCGGAGCCACTGCCCTTCGAAGAAGGGCGCTCCGTACCCAACAACGAATCGGACAGCAAGAAAAATCGGCAATATTTCATTTGCCAGATTCGTTGCAGCCGCAAACTGTTGTGGCACTCCCCCAACCGAAAGCACGCGGTTGCACAGCACCATTTTTAAACCCTTATAGAAAGTAGTATTTAGCTATAAAACCAAGAAGTAGCGTGTTTTTGGCATTTTATGAGGTTTATTTGGAGGTATGACTATGGCAGCAAACAAGCCGCATCTGAACCTGGTCTTCATAGGACACGTTGACAACGGCAAGTCAACCACTGTCGGAAGGCTTTTGTACGATACCGGCGCCCTTTCGGAGCAGGATTACCGCAAGCTCAAGGCAGAGGCCGAGGCAAAAGGGAAAGGCACTTTCGCATTCGCTTACGCGATGGACAACCTCAAGGAAGAGAGGGAGAGGGGAGTGACAATCGATGTCGCTTACAAGAAGTTCAGGGGCCAGAAGAACGATTTCACTATAATCGACGCCCCTGGGCACAGGGACTTCGTAAAGAACATGATAACAGGGACTTCGCAGGCTGATGCCGCCGTGCTCGTTGTAACAAAGAACGATGCTGACGCGGCAGGCCCGCAGCCGCAGACAAAGGAGCACGCGTTCCTTGCGCAGGTCATGGGGCTAAAGCAGCTAATCGTCGCGGTAAACAAGATGGACGAGGTGCAGTACCAGGAAGCAAAGTTCAACGAAATAAAGGAAAAAATGACAAAGCTGCTTACAGGGATAGGCTACAAGCTCGACCAGATAAAGTTCATCCCGATTTCCGCATGGGAAGGGGAGAACGTCGCAAAGTCGATAGGCAAAATGAGCTGGTACAAGGGCCCGACACTCGTCGCGGCACTCGACGAACTCAAAGCGCCTTCACTTCCAACAGATAAGCCACTAAGGCTCCCTATACAGGATGTATACAACATCAAGGGAGTTGGGACCGTGCCGGTCGGAAGGGTTGAGACAGGAATACTCAAGCCTGGCGATAAGATTGTCGTCATGCCTTCTGGCAAGACAGGCGAAGTCAAGACAATTGAAGCGCACCACGAACAGCTTGCCCAGGCAATACCGGGGGATAACGTCGGCTTCAACGTAAGGGGCCTTGAGAAGAAGGACATTGCAAGGGGGGACGTCGTCGGCCATGTGGGCAGCCCGCCAACAGTGGCAAAGGATTTCACTGCGCAAATTGTCGTGCTCTCGCACCCAACAGCAATACCAATAGGATATACTCCAGTGTTCCACATGCACACGGCGCAGCTTAGCTGTACTATTACAGAGATACAGAAATTGCTAGACCCAAAGACCGGGCAGGTCAAGGAAGAGAACCCCAAGTTCCTCAAGACAGGGGATGCGGCAATCGTGAAAATCACTCCGCTAAAGCCGCTTGTCGTAGAGGAATTCAAGAAGTTCCCCCAGCTCGGAAGGTTCGCGATAAGGGACATGGGCCAGACAGTGGCCGCGGGAATAATCCTTTCAATAACCCCAAGGTAGCAAAACTGCCTTGGCTACTTAATTTTTATTCTTTTTCCAACGGTTAGTGGTATTTATGCAAAAGGCTAGGATAAAACTCACATCTGCCGATTACACAAGGCTCGAGGACATCTGCTCGAAAATACAGGACGTAGCGGAAAGGACAGGGGCGAAGCACTCAGGCACTATCCCGCTGCCTACAAAAAAACTCGTTGTGCCTACAAGAAAGGGCCCTTGCGGGGGCGGCACTGAATCTTACGAAAAGTGGCAGATGCGCATCCACAAGCGCATAATAGACATCCAGTCCGATGAGACGACCCTTCGCAGGATAATGAGGGTCGAGATACCGGAGAACGTGCACATGGAAATAGAGCTGCGCGAGGCCAAGTGAACAATTCCCTTAAAGCCTAATTTTTCGCCACCAAACCGGTTTAAAGAAGTTTTCAGCAATTGCTGTTTTATGAAATTCGAATTCCTCCCCGATGTCGCCATAGCCGACATTGCCTTCCGCGCCGAAGGGAAAACGCTTGAAGAACTTTTCATTAACTGCGGGCTTGCGCTAACTGACTGCATGGCAAACCCGAAAAAAATTTCCGGAAAATGGAAAAAAGCCTTTTCGGTGGAGGGCCTCACTGAAGGGGAGCTGCTCTACAACTTTTTAGAGGAACTTGTTTACATAAAGGATGTGGACGGCCTCATTTTCAAGAAGTTCACGCTCAAAATTTCGGAAGACAAGCTCACTGCCCAGTGCGCCGGCGATTCCATCGGACAAATAGGAAAGAAAAACCTGCGCAATGACGTGAAGGCAATCACCATGCACATGTTCGGGATAAAAAAGGAAAAAGGGAAACTCGCCGCGACCGTGGTGGTGGACATCTAGATCCGGGCGGTTTGCCTTATTTTTCCAATGCCTTCACTTCGGTTTATTGAAAGCTCGAAATATGAATCCCCCCGGCTATTGGTTTGTTCCTTTGAAACAACAGCACTAACCCCAAAAAGCAGCTTCAATTCCTTTTGAAGCGTTTCAAGGTTTCCCCTGGCACATGAACAAATCCTAATGCGCCTCTTGCCAATCTTGTGCCGTTTCCCGCCCAATTTCTCAACTAGGAAGGCAGCCAATTTTGTTTTCTCTTCAGGAAATTTCCAAACATAATCAACAAAAGAATCAAGCGCCTCCTGCAGCTTGGCTTTTTTCTTTGGATGCAAAAAACCTATTGTTCTGGAAAATTGCGCCATATTATCTTTTCCAAAAATATTGAGCCTGAATATTTTGCCCCGCTTTTTAATTTTGAAATAGGCAATTACTCCGAATTCTGAAAGAAGTTGTTGTATCCTTAGAACACCCGCAAGGTTTACCATCTCCAAGCCTATGTGCCTATCGATGCCCTTTTTACAATACACCCAGCCTTCACAATCAAATACCGCCCTGAGCCAAATTGCCTTCATTTCTTTTGTATTGAAAAGTTCTGGAAATTTCCATTCGTATGAGTAAAAAGAACCAAAAGTTGATGTAAGCTCTTCAAAAATTTGCCTGTTACCGATATACGCCAAATCGGCATTTTTTGAAATTTTGGGGCGGGTCAGGAAAACCCTTTCAAATCTGGCAACAAAATCTTCCAAAAGTGCAGGCTCCATGTTTTTGAAGGCCATACGATAATACTTATGCACTGCGCCAGCCTTATGGATAATCACCCAACCATCTGCACAAAGATAACCGTGAACTGCCGCGAGATCCTCGCCTATGATTTTAACCCTTTGCACAAACACATCTAAAGTATGAATATTAATATGGACTAGGAGGGTTGATTGCCGGTGCAAGCCACAAAAACCTACAAACTGAACCCAATCTCGAAAAATGTCTGGGAAATACCGGTAACAGAGAAAGAAGGCATGAAAGTCCCAGCAAGGGTTTACGCAAATGAAAATTTGCTGGCGCACATGGAACAGGTCGTATTTGAACAAGTGACAAATGTTGCATCCCTGCCTGGAATTGTGAAAAATGCGATTGCCATGCCGGATGCGCACAGCGGCTACGGGAGCCCAGTTGGGGCAGTAGCGGCGTTTGATCCTGAAAATGGGATAATAAGCCCCGGAGTCATCGGTTTCGACATCAACTGCGGCATGCGCCTAATATCCACGAACCTCAATTACAATGAAGTGCGGCCAAAAATAAAGCAGCTTGTAGATGAGCTTTTTGAAATAGTCCCGGCGGGCGTCGGGGTGAAGGGGGCAATTTCATTGCAGCGCAGGCAGGTTATCGAAGTCATGGAGAACGGCGCTAAGTGGTGCCACGAGAACGGGTATGCCTGGAAAGAGGACATCGAGCGGATTGAGGAGAAAGGGTGCATCAAGGGCGCGGACCCGAAGAATGTCTCCGAGCGCGCTATAGGCAGGGGCATGAACCAGCTGGGGACGCTCGGCTCGGGCAACCATTATCTTGAAGTGCAGGTGATACACGCGGGGGATATTTACAACAGCGAAATCGCGAACAAGTTCGGGGTGTTCGATGACGAGCAGGTGATGGTAATGGTGCACTGCGGCTCGCGCGGGACTGGGCACCAGATTGCAACGGACTATCTCAAGGAATTCGGCCCTGTGATGAAAAAGTACAGGCTCGAAGTGAAGGACCGCGAGCTTGCGTGCGCGCCTTTCGCGAGCGAGGAGGGGGGGAGGTATTACTCGGCAATGGCGTGCGCGGCGAACAACGCTTTTGCGAACAGGCAGGTCATAACCCACAATGTGAGGAAAGCGTTTGAAAAAGTTTTCAAGAAGAGCCCGGAAGGGATGGAGATGAACCTTATTTATGATGTCGCGCACAACATCGCGAAAGTCGAAAAGCACATAGTGGACGGAAAGGCACGCAGCCTCGTGGTGCACAGGAAAGGGAGCACGCGCGGCTTCGGGCCGGGGCACGAGGAGCTAGCGCCTGTGTTCAGGAAAACAGGGCAGCCGGTCATCGTGGGGGGCTCGATGGAGACGGGGAGCTATGTATGCGTCGGCACCGAGAAGGCGATGCTCGAAACATTCGGGAGCACGATGCACGGCTCTGGAAGGACAATGTCACGCACGAAGGCAAAGCAGCTTTTTAGTGGCGAGAAATTGCAGAAGGAAATGGAGAAGCGCGGCATCTATGTCAAAAGCGCATCCTATGCCGGCCTTGCGGAGGAAGCGGGGATGGCCTACAAGGACATAAGCGAAGTCGTCAAGACCATGGACGAAATAGGGATAAGCAAAAAGGTTTTTTCGCTAAAGCCCGTGGGGAACGTAAAAGGCTGAAGAATCCATTTCTTTACTCTGAGTGAGGCTATTGGAAAACCAAAATAGGCTTTTTAGGCGTTTTAAGCGCTTTTACACACACCCACAAATTAGAATAACTCATTCTCGTGAACAAAGGAAAACATTTATATAGTTAGTCAGGTGCAAGTACTATAGTCAATTGGCTTTTGGGGGCTATTCATGAAAAACGCTATCCTGCTTGCACTGGCATTCCTTTTCGCGCTTAATACAGCCCATGCTGGGCTTTATGTAGGCTATGCCGATTCTGACTACAGGATAGAAGCGTATTACGGCGGCTCGTACAACTACTTTGCAACGCCTTACACTTACGCTTACGACAATTATTATTACTTTGATTCGCCCTACAGGGTCTACTCGCAGGGCTCATACTATTACTACCAGCCGGGATGGTACTCGTATTACGACACTTGGAGGCAGGCGCCGGACTGCATAGACTGCTACAATTACTACCCCTCGAATTATTACTATTACAATTCCGCGTGGAACTATTACCCGAACTGGCAGTACACCTACGGCCCAATGTATTACGGCTCTTATTACCTCCCGCTCTCACAGCCAACACTTACGGGCCAGCAGTTCCACCCGCAGAAAATCGCAGACTGCTCTCAGGCAGGCATAATTGCAGATTCGCTTAGCATTGCAGGCGGGGAAACGAAGAAAGTGACTGCATACCTCAACAATAATTCTGCAAGCGACCTCGACGTTGAAAACGTCAATGTGAGGATAGAAGGCTTCGGGGCTTCGGCGGCAAGGCTCAAGTTCGACAAAGTTGTGCAGGCTGGGACTGCTGGAAAAATAGAATTTGAAATAAGCGCGGAAGATAGAAAAAGCACTGAAACCCTGAAAGCTAACATCGAAGCGGCTGCGACATTTAGGGACGGCACATTCTGCTCCGCTTCCGAAATACAGAAGGATTTCTCGGTGAGCGTTTATTCCAACGCGCAGCAGAACAATTTCACTGTGCAAAACCCGAACCTCTACAACAGCGCTACGCACTACAATGTGCAGGGAAGCACCTCATACAAGAGGGCGAAGGAGACGCAGCAGCAGTGGGTAGAAGTCAGCCCACAGGCAAGCAATACAAACTCCGTGCAAAATAATTATGCAGGGACGCAAAACAGCGCGAGCAATGCATCTGCCAGCAATGCATCTGTTGCATACATGCAAAGCCAGAATGCTTCAAGCCAAAACGGTTCAGCACAGAACTATTCGGCAAACGGTGCTAACGGTGCTTATACAACTTACTACGGAGAAGCAAGGCTCGCGGCACAGAACTGCGAAGCGCTCAGCGTCGGAAAGGAAAACTTCTCAGTGGCATCAGGCGCCTCGAAGACAAAGTACTTCCAGCTGAGGAACTTTGCGGGCGAGGATTTCACGGTTGACAAAATCGAAGCCGCCGAGTACAGCCCTGACTTTTCAATAGAGGCGTCGAGGGACGCGACAAGGGTGTTCGCGGGAGAGACCGCAGCGCTGAAAATCAAAGTGCTCGCGGATGAAACGGAAGAGGACAGCACAGGGGCGGCTTACATAAAAGTGAGCGGCCACTACGGCTCAGGCCTCTTGTGCTCCGTATTTTCGGAAAACTTTTACATAGGCATCAACGGCAAGCCGGAAAACAGGGTAAATGGGATAAGGCTCAATGCCCCCGCAGAAGTTGGGATGGACGGCAGCTCCGGGTTTGCCGAATTCGAACTCGAGAACCCTTCAAACAAGCAGGTGGCGGTTTTGCTCTCTTCGGATGATGTTTCAATCTCTCCTTCGAAGTTTGTCTTCGAGCCTAGCACGAAGGGGAAAAGGACATTCGCAGTGAACGGCCTTGAGGGCAAAGGCGCAAGGGTCTACTTCAGCATTGTTGCGGATGGAGAGCAATTCCTCAAGAAGTACGTGAAAATCTCGCAGGCAGGCGGAAATCAGGTTTACACCGAGCAGGCAAACCAGGTGAACGCAGAGGATGCCAACGCAAACATTGTTTCAAACACGCTCAAGGGAATACAGGGCGCTGTCGCGACAGGCTTTGCGGTGGTAAGCAGCAATGCGGGCGTCCTTGGGATAATCGTGCTCGTTGTGCTGATTGTCGGGCTGCTTGGAAGAAAACAGGAAGCGTAAGGCTTTGCAAGCATAAACCTTTGAAAAACCAAACATATATTAACTAATTTTTACCCTATATAGACTTGGGTAAAATGAATTCCGCAACCTCCAAAACGATTTTTGTGCTGTTTGTGCTGCTTGCCTTTGCAAGCTTTGTTTCTGCCGAGTGGTGGGGCTCTAGCCTCATCAGGGGCACGGGCAGCGTTGTCCTCGAATCAAGTGAACAGGCTAGCGCCAGTTCCGGGACAACGGCTGAAAAGCCCACAACCCCGACCGGCAGCAGCCTTTTGATTATCGAGTATTCTGATTTCCAGACCCCCTTCGGCGCGAAGTTTGCGAAGGACACGCTCCCGCAGATTCGGTGGGAATACGGCCCTAGGGTGGAAATAGTTTTCAGGCACTTCCCGCTCTCATTCAACCAATTCGCCGAAAAAGCGGCAGAAGCCTCCGAGTGCGCGAGGAACCAGGGAAAATTCTGGGAATACCACGACATCCTCTACCAAAAGCAGGAGTTTCTGAGCAAGGACGCCCTGAACAGGTATGCGGGTTACGTAGGCCTTGACACTGAAAAGTTTGCGCAGTGCCTTAGCAGCGGCGAAATGGCTGGCCAAGTGAAGGCGGATTTTGAGGAAGGCACAGCAAAGGGCGTTAGCGGCATACCGACATTTTTCATAGGAACCCAGGTGATTACCGGGGCGCAGCCATTCAGCGCCTTCAAGGAAGCGATTGACAGGGCACTTGGCGTCAAAAAAGATGAGGACATTTATGAATCCGTGAACTGTATATTCAGCGGCTCGCAGGAAACCCAGAAATGCTATTCCGACACCGGGGTTTCATGTTATGGAGTTTATGATTGCAGCGCCAAGGTCGCGGGAGAGAAAGGCAGGCAAGTCATCTGGAAGAGCCCGTGCGAATACGGCTACCAGTACACCACCATGGACGGGCAGGGCGAGAGGGTAAAGTTCGATTGCAGCACAACTCCTAGCGTCCCTGGACCGACAGATACTGTACCAGTGGAAATCCTCTATGAGCAGGTGAAATGCGTTTTCAACAACTCGCCGAACAAGGTAGAGGAGTGCTATTCGGATTATGGAAGTTGCTCGGGAAACCCCGCATGCATTGTCGAGGTGAAAGGCAAGGCCTACACCACAATCGGCTGGAAGAGCACCTGCGGCGGATACGCCTACACGAAAATTGACGGCGAGAACGACTATGCGGTTTTTGAATGCACAAGGCCGACGACAGAGCCGAAAGAGCCGGCCGGCCCGTTTGTTTCCGAAGCCGTGAAGTGCCTCTTCGAGAATTCAAGCGAGGAGCAGAAGTGCTATGAAGATTCAGGGGTAGGGACCGGATGCAGCGGAAAAGAAAGGTGCTCGGTGAATGTGAAGGGCGAAAAAGGGCGCAGGATGATATGGAAGAGCTCGTGCGGCGGCTATGCTTACCTCGTATTTGACGGCGAGAACGAATATGCCAAGTTTGATTGCACCCTAGTAGTAGCAGGTGAGCCGAAAGAGCCTGCAAAACCCGGCGAAAAAGAGCCCACAAAGCCGGGAGATTACCCTTCATACTGCAATGAGGGCGATACGAGGAATTATGATTGCGGCAACGGGACAAAAGTTACCTGGTGCAGCTGCATAGGCGGAAACTGGAAATGCGCTGAAGCGCCGGAAAACGCGTGCCAGCAGAAACAGGAACCAGTATGCAACGGCTGCGTTGGCGGCAACGGGACATGCCTGCAGGCGGGGACAAGGCTGCTCTTGGAAAGTGATGCATTCCCCACAAGCGGAGATGCATATTACTGCGATTCTGACACAAAATTCAAATTACAAAAGAAAGACGGCGAAACCTGCCAGAACAATTTCGAGTGCACGACCAACACATGCAGCGACGGGGTGTGCATAAACCTGCAGGCGCAAATAAAGGAAACAAGGAATATCCTCCAGCAGCTAATCGACTGGCTTACTTCAATCTTCGGATTTCGGCAGGGGAAATAAGGTGACGGCGTAAATGGGCCAAGCAGCAGGCGTAAAAGTCTACTTTATTAACAACCTCAAATCAACAATTTGTCATGTTTTCTGTGTGCATTCCTGTCTGGAATGAAGAGGAATCCATAAACAGGATAGCGGACAATGTAAGGGAGTCGTCACTCTGGCAAGAACCTGGTGGGGAAAAGGAACTTATTTTCTGCATAAACGGAAGCACTGACAAAAGCGAAAGCATAGCGCGCGGAATAGCGGAAAAAGACCCACGGGTCAAGCTTATTGTACTCCCAAAGAAAGGCAAGAACCTTGCATGGAACGAACTTGTTCGAAGAAGCAGGAAGTCTTCAGACATACTTTTCTTTGTGGATGCGGACGTGCTGCTTGAAAGGGACACACTTTCCAAGCTCAAAAGTGAGCTTGAAAAAGCACCCGCCATCGCAGTGGCAGGGGCAATAAACAGGATAATTAACGAGGAAACAAAGCCGGCAGAGCTGTTCAGGAGAAGAACAATTAGGCTGGACAAAAAACTCAGGCAATACCCTGAATACATAAACGGGAGGTGCTATGCAATCAGGAGGGTGGAGGCCGAAAAAATCACCATGCCAAGCGACCAGAGGATACACGAAGATGCACTGCTTACACTGTTTTTCAGGAGACGGTTTAGGGTAGTGGGTGATGCAGAAGTTTATTCACATGCACCCAGTCTACGGGATTTGCAGAGGCAGAGAATGAGGGCTTTTGCCTCTAGCATCCTTATCAGGAAACACTTTCCAGAACTTGTACCTGGGCTTGATGAAATGCTGGCGGGTTGGAAAAATGTAATGGAAGAAGGACAAAAAAAGAGAGCCATGTGGAAAAGGCCTATTTTCGGTTTACTCCATGGTTCCTTAGATGCACTTGCAATGGCTAGGGCAAGGGCTGCAATTGGCTTGGGTCGGGACACCTGGAAAAAAACCCCATCAACAAAAAACCGCCCGAAGCCGAAAACTAAAGCTTTTTAAAGCCTCTTGGGCGGTATTAATTGTCGGTGTACACTGTATCTGGAGAGAATCTTCTTCGGATATAAATGCACAAAAATGGCTCTTTTTGGAGTTTTTTTTTGGCATTAAGAGGCAAATAATCCCCTTTCGGTGAGAGGGGCAATTTGGGCCTTCAGTACGCTTTTTGGGAAATGGGTTGGAAACATGGCGCATAAACCACGCTCGGGGTCAATCGGGTATTATCCAAGGGTCAGGGCAAAGAGGGAGACCGCCATATTCACAACTTTTGTCCCATCCGATTCAAAGGAAGCAAAGCCCAGGAACTTTTTCGGCTACAAGGCAGGAATGGTGCATCTCTTCGGCAAGAACGCGCACGAGAAAAGCCAGAGCTTTGGGCAGGAGACAATGATACCCTCAACAGTGATCGAGTGCCCGCCCGCAAAAATAATCGGGGCGAGGGTTTACGGAAACACCACTTACGGCCTTACAGCGCTCGGCGAAGCAACCACCGACAAGGTGGAGAAGAACCTGCGCAAAAAAATAAAGGCATTCAAAAAGCACGGGACAAAAAAGAAAGAGGACAAAAAATACTGGACAGTAGAGGAGCTCGAAAAGCTCAAGGAAAAGGCAGTCAAGGTTGCCCTTATAGCTGAATTCCAGCCCGGCCTTACGGGTTTTGGGAAGAAGAAAGCCGATATTGTTGAGATAAACATCTCCGGCAATGTCGAGCAGCAGTTCGCGTTCGCGAAGGAAAAGTTCGGAAAGGAGATGCGCATCTCCGAGGTCTTCGCCCCTTCGCAGTTCATTGATGTAAAGGCAGTGGACAAGGGAAAAGGCTTTTCAGGAGTAGTAAAGCGGTTCGGCGTAAAGGTGCACAGGCCAAAAGCCAAAAAGCACAGGTATGTCGGAAGCATAGGGCCATGGCACCCAGCGACAGTCATGTGGACCGTGGCAAGGGCGGGGCAGCTAGGATACCAGACGCGCACGGAGTACAACAAGAGAATACTCATAATGGACGGCAACCCTTCGGCGATAAACCCGAAGGCGGGGTTTCTCAATTACGGCAACGTGAAGAATGAGTATATTGTGATTTCAGGTTCAGCCCCGGGCCCTGCGAAGAGGATAGTCGCGCTAAGGCACGCGGCGAGAAACCACGATGTCAACATGGCAAAATATTCTGATATAAAAGTTCCGCACGTGGACACAGGGGTGAAGATTGCATGAAGGCAGCAGTGGTCTCGCTCGACGGGAAAAAGGTTTCCGACATGGAACTCCCTGAACAGTTCAGCGCGCAGGTGGATGAGCCTCTCATAAGAAGGGCGGTGCTCTCGATACAGTCAGCTTCAGTGCAGACAAAATACCCCTGGCCAATGGCGGGAAGGTATAACACTGCAACTTATATCGGCTCTAGGGGAAAGCCAACAATGCACAGGACAATCAATGTCGGGCACGCGAGAAAACCGAGGCTCAAGAACCGCAGGGGCCTGCTCTACGGCCAAGTCGCAGGAATCCCGGGAGTCATGAAAGGGCCCAAGGCGCACCCGCCAAAGGCGATGAAAATCTGGGCGGAGAAAATAAACAGGCAGGAGAAGAGGAAGGCAACGGAGTCCGCGATTGCGGCTACCGGAAAGGCGGAAATTGTCAAGGCAAGGGGGCACTTGTTTTCGGAAAAAACTTCATTCCCAATTGTGGTTGAAACAAAACTCGAGGAGCTCGCAAAGACAAGCGAAGTAAGGAAGGCCTTTGAAGCGCTCGGGATTTGGCAGGATGTTGAAAAGGCGCAGTCAAAGAGGAAAGTGCGCGCGGGAAAGGGCAAGAAGAGGGGAAGAAGGTACAAGGACCGCAAAAGCATACTCGTTGTCGCCGCGGATACCGGAAAGATTTTCAGGGGGGCCAGGAACATTTACGGAGTCGATGTTGTCAGGGTAAGGGAAGTTAACGCCGATGCGCTCGCGCCCGGCGGAAGCCCGGGAAGGCTCACAGTGTGGACAGAGAAGGCGGTAAAAGAGCTCGCAGGCGAAGGCAGGCAGGAGAGCGCGAAAGCGGATTCTGGGAAGGCTCGGCAAGCCGGCAAAGAGAAAGTTGTTGCCAAAGCGGTGGCGAAGTGAAAGGTGGATTATATGGCTGAACAGAAAAAAAACGCGCAGAAATGGGAAGAGCACATGGAAAAGAAAGCCAAGGGCTCCAAAACGGATGATAGCGAAATAATCAGGCCTGCAAAAAAGGCGCCCAATGCGGCAGGGCAGGGGAAAACCGAGGCAGGGGCGCAAGTGGAAAGAGTGGAAGCCAAAGCAGTTGCAAAACCTGCCGTGGCAACACAGGCAGAGCAGGAGAAAACTGAAGCAAAGGCGCAGGCAAAACAGGATAAAAGCCAGGCAAAAGCCGCCGCGCCAAAACCAGCGCAAAAAGCTTCCCCACAGCCGCCAGCAAAGGAAGCCACAATCGAGGAAAAAATGAGGGACATGGAAATACTAAAGCACCCGCTGGTCACGGAAAAGGCAGTGAACATGATTGAATCTGAAAACAAGCTAACATTCGTTGTTGATTCCAAGGCGACAAAACCGACAATACGCAAAGCCGTCGAATCGCTCTACAAGGTAAAGGTTAATAGCGTAAACATCCTGCGCGACATGAAGGCGCGCAAGAGGGCGATAGTCACCCTCTCGAAGGAATTCAAGGCAGGAGACATCGCGACAAAACTGGGAGTTGTATAATTTTTACAATCAGGTGAAAAAATGCCTAAACGCCTGAAGACACAAAGAAGGGGCGCGGGAAGCCCGATTTACGCCGCCACAATGAACGGAGTTGGCGAGGCAAAATACCTTAGCTATGACTCGCTCTCGAACAAAACAATCAACGGCGAAATCATCGAGCTCATCAATGACCCGGCAAGGACGAGCGTTCTTGCAAGGATTTCTTACGATAACGGGAAGGAAGAATTCGAAATCGCGGCGGAAGGCACATACCTCGGCCAGAGGGTCCAACAGGGGGTTGATGCTGCGCTTGAGATAGGGAACGTAAAACCGGTTGGAAGCTGCGCGGAAGGCTGCCCGGTGTTCAACATCGAAAGGCTGCCCGGCGATGGCGGAAGCCTTGTGAGGAGCTCCGGGATGTACGGGCTTATAATGACAAAAGAGAAGGGGAAGGTGTATGTCAAGATGCCTTCCGGAAAAACAATCGAGCTAAGCCCCGAGTGCAGGGCGACAATAGGCTGCTCTGGCGGGGGCGGAAGGAAGGACAAGCCATACATCAAGGCGGGGAGAAGGCACTTTGCGATGAGGGGAAAGCACAAGAAGTATCCATATGTTAGGGGAATTGCGATGAACGCGCTAAACCACCCATTCGGCGGGGCGAACCACCATCCCGGAAAATCGAAGTCAACCTCGAGGCACGCAGCCCCGGGAAGAAAGGTCGGGGACATTGCGTCGAGCAGGACAGGAAGGAGGAAGAAGAATTAAAATTTTTTAATCAGGATGTGCATGTATGGCAAGAAAAGATTTCACTTTCAGGGGAAAAACGCTCGAGGAGCTCTCTCTTATGAGCATCGAGGAATTCGCGAAGCTCTGCACCTCGAGGGCGAGAAGGACGATACGCAAGAACGGGCTCGAGCTAAAGAAGCTCCTAAAGAAAGTTAAGAAGGCGCAGGAAACAATAAAGGCGGGAAAGTTCGCAAAACCGGTCAAGACGCACAACAGGGACAACATCGTGGTGCCTGAAATGCTAGGGGTAACAATCGGGGTTTACAACGGAAAGGAATTCGTGAACGTCGAGATAAAGGAAAAAATGCTCGGCCACTACCTTGGCGAATACGTGCTCACAAGAAAGAAGCTCACGCACGGAAAGGCGGGAATAGGCGCAACGAGGAGCTCGACTGCGATAACGGCGAGAGGATGAGGGTAATGAATAGATGGAAAATAGTTGCGAACGCAGTGAGCAAGTTCTGCCAAGCCCAAGCTATGGCGGAACGCTCTACCGCCGTGAGCATGACGGCGCGAGGATGATGATAATGAAAACAATTGAAATGATGCGTTGCGGAGCAAGGCCTATCGAGGCACAAGCCGAAGATAGGGCGCTCTCCCAACCGGAGCAGGCGGTTGCATGGTAAAGAAGAATTACCAAGTCCAGCTGATGCAGCACAAGAAGACGGCAAGGGCCATGATGAAGAACAGGCCGGTTTCGCTAAAGTACAGCGTCGAGATAATCTCGAACATCAAGGGCAAGAGGCTTGACAAGGCGCTCGAGTGGCTTGACAGGATAATCCGCGGAGAAGAGTATTTGCCTATCAGAAAATACATGAAGAAAATGGGCCACAGGAAAGGCGAAGCGAAAGGGTTCACCAAGACAGGCAAGTACCCGTTCAGGTGCCTCAAGGCGTTCGTCGAACTGCTCAAGTCAGCCAAGGCAAACGCGGACTACAAGGGGCTCGATTCAGAAAACCTTCTCATAACCCACATGTTCGCGTCGCAGGGCTTCCACAGGGTTTCGTACCAGGCGCAGGGAAGGATTTCCGGGAAGATGAGGAAGTCGAAGTCCACGCACCTCGAAATCATAGTAAGGGAGGCCGCATGATGATTGAGAAGATTTTCATAAAGCAGGGCCTCAACAAGGTAGAGCTTGACAATTATTTGGCAAAAGAGCTTGACAAGGCGGGGTTTACAAAATCCGAGATAGTGAAGACACCGCTCGTTACAAGAATAGTTGTAAATGTCACAAGGCCCGGGCTTGCAATCGGGAAGAGCGGGAGCAACATAACCCAGCTCACTGAAACGATAGCCAAAAGGTTTGGCATCGACAACCCACAGCTCGAGATCCGCGAAATCGAGAGGCCCGAACTCGACGCGCAGGCGGTTGCAAACAGGTTCAAGGCACTTATTGAGAGGGGGTTTTCGTGGAGAAGCGTCGTGTTCAAGGGAATCAGCGACATCCAGAACGCGGGCGCGCAGGGAGTGGAAATCGTGCTTAGCGGAAAGCTCGCGGGAAAGGGCGGCAGGAAGAAGAGGGTGAGGGCGGCATCCGGCTACATGAAAAAAGTCGGGGAGCAGGCGAAACTTGTAAATTATGGCTTTGCGCCCGCATACCCGAAAGTCGGAGCGATTGGGATAAAGGTAAAGATTGTAAGGCCTGAAACGATTTTTCCTGACAAGGAAAAAATCCAGCCATACATCAAGAGAAAAGAGGAAGCCGCGGCAAAAGCGGCAACGGAAGCCGCAAAGCAGGCACCTGCAGAGGCAGAGGAAAAAACTGAAGCTGCGGCGCAAGCAAAAGATGAGGGTGCAAAGGCGGAAGCTGAAAAGAAAACGCACGCGGAAAAAAGCCCGAAGCAAAAGCAGCCCGAAGCAAAAGCGGAAGCGCAAAAAAGCCATCCGGAGAAGAAAGCGCACGAAGGGAAAAAGGAAGCCGAAAAAAGCCACGCACACAAGGAAGAAAATAAGGGAAAGGAAAAAAACCACGAAGTGAAGAAGGATGCTGAAAAGGCGCATGGCAGCAAGGAAGAGAAGGCAAAGGAAGCGCACGCCGAGAAAAAGGATTCTGAAAAAACTCATGCTGACAAAAAAGAGCACAAGCACACAGAGCATAAGGAGAAAGAACACGGGCAAGCCGAGCAAAAGGCTGAACACAAGCACGATGCAGCAAAGGCAGAGGAAAAAAAGTGATAAGGGATGGGGCGGAAAAAACTCACAGCACTGCGCGACAACTCAATCGAGGAGCTTGAGGGGAGGATATTGGAGCTCAAGCAGGAGCTCTCGAAAGAGAAGGCGCTAATCTCCTCTGGCACGAGGGCGGAGAAGCCGTCCAAGATAAGGAACGCGAGAAGGGGAATAGCTAGGATTCTTACCATAATAGGGGAAAAAAACAGAGGGGTGAGCAAGTAGAAATGCCGGAAATAGACAAAGTGACAGGACTGCCAAAGGAACTCCTTGACTTCGGCGCGATAACCAAGGAATCCCAGAAAATAAAAATCCGCATGATTGCAAGAAGGTTTGGCAAGATTGTCACGGTCATCAGCGGATTCGAGGACGAGGCAGAGGCAAAAAAACTTGAGAAGGAAATGAAAAGAAAACTGGCATGCGGCGGGACAACTAAGGGGAAGGAAATTGTCCTGCAGGGAAAGCACACGGAAGCGATAAAGATGATACTCATGAAGGAAGGGTACAAGGGGGAATACATCGATGCTTAAGGGCGCAAACTACTGCATAACGCAGGAAAACATAGCCATGCACGAGCTCATAGGCCTTCAGGCAAAGGTCTGCTCGAGCACGGATAGCGCGCGCAGGGGCATCGCGGGAAAAGTAGTTGACGAGACGAAAAACACCCTCATAATAGAGCAAAACGGCGCTGAGAAAAAAGTGCCCAAGGGTGAGTGCGTATTCGAGTTCGAACTCGGGGATGAAAAAGTGGAAGTTGATGGGAAGAGGATTGCTTACAGGCCTGAACAGAGGGCGAAACTTGCGAGGGGAAACTTATGAAACAGGAAACAAAGAATGAAAACGCGCCGCAGCACGCGCACCTGGCAATGAAGAGCCCTGAAGGCTTTAGCGTAAGGGGCTCGGTGCTGACAGGCCTTGTGGTCAGCGCAAGGATGCCGAAAACAGTGACAGTGGAGAGGGTGCTTACAAAGTACGTGCCGAAGTACGAAAGGTACAAGAAAATAAAATCGAAAGTGAAGGCGCACAACCCCGAGAGCATCAACGCAAAGGAAGGCGACATGGTGGTCATTGGCGAGACGAGAAAGCTCAGCAAGACCAAGAGCTTTGTCGTGCTCGAGATACTAAAGAAGGCGGAATCATGAAGGCAATCAACGCATCCGTTGTAAGGGGACTGACCCACGGGAGCATGTGCTTTTGCGCAGACAACAGCGGGGCGAAGGAAGTCAAGATCATAACTGTCTACAAGTACAAGGGCAGGAGAAGGACAATGCCAAAGGGGGGCATTGCGGACATGGTAAATGTCGTTGTCAAAAAAGGGAAGCCGGAGATCCGCAAAAAAGTCGAGAAGGCCGTAGTCATAAGGGTGCGCAAGGAATACAAGAGGCCGGATGGCACGAGGATAAAGTTCGAGGACAACGCGGTCGTCCTTGTGGATGAAAAGGGATTGCCAAAGGGCTCGGAAGTCAAAGGGGTAGTTGCAAAGGAAGTCGGGGAAAGGTTCCCGAAAATAGCAGGAATAAGCGCAGGGGTTGTTTGAAGTTATGCAGGTAATGAGTTCACAGCCAAAGAGGCAGAGGAAGTGGCACTACTCTAAGGCCCTGCACCTCTCGCACAAGGAGTTCTCGGTGCACCTTAGCAAGGAGTTGCGCGGCCAGCTCGGCAGAAGGAATCTCGAGGCGCGGAAAGGGGACACGGTTAAGGTCATGAGAGGGGATTCTAAGGTCATTTCAAAGCAGGGAAAAATCACGGCGGTAATGAGGCGCAAGAGGATGGTGCTCGTTGAGGGCATTACGCGCAAGAAAATGGACGGAAAGGAAATACAGATACCGGTGAGGCCGAGCAACCTTATGCTTGTTGCAATTGAAGAGAAGGATTCAAGGAGGCTTTCAGCAAAGAAAGCGGAAAACATTAAGGGGGGAGAGCATGGCAAATCGGGGTGAGGGGAAAACACAGAAGAGCATTTCAGCGCCGAAAGTGAGGGGCTTTTTCCCAAAGAAGCAGGAAACATTTACCCCAAAGACAAGGCCAGGGCCGCACAACAAGGAAAATTCCGTGCCGCTCTCGTTCTTTTTGAGGAACGTTATTGGGATTACGGAGAACCAGAAGGAGACAAAGAGGATACTTGTGGAAGGCAGTGTGCTCGTGAACGGGGTTGCGAGAAAGGGCAAGGGCTTCTCGATAGGGCTCTTTGACCTGATAGAAGTCCCGCCGCTCAAAAAAAAGTTCAGGGTTTTGTTCGATACAAAGGGAAGGCTCATAGCAAAAGAGGCGCCAAAGGCGGCGAACTTCAAGGTTTCGAAAGTCGTGGGCAAAAGGACAGTGAAGGGCGGAAAGACCATGATAACAACAAACGACGGGTTCAACATCACGCTAAAGGGCGAGAAGGTAAGGGTCGAGGATTCTGTCAGGATAGCGATGCCGCAAATAGTGATAGAGGAAATTTATCCTATGGAAAAGGGAAGCAGCGCATTTGTCGTGGGCGGAGTGCACACG
Source organism: uncultured archaeon (assembly GCA_964373815.1). GTDB lineage: Archaea > Iainarchaeota > Iainarchaeia > Iainarchaeales > Iainarchaeaceae > UBA10205. Next base: position 19,882 of record CAYJWI010000005.1, read on the forward strand.
GGAAAAGTTGTGAAGATTGAAGGGGTCGTGCATGGCTCCCTGAAGACGCACACGGTTGTCGAACTCGCCGAGGGGGACAGGAAATTCCAGACAGTGATAAACAACGTTATGGCGGTAGGAAAAGGCAAGCCTGCAATAGAGGCACTGGAGTGAAGCGGGTGGAAAAATGGCAGAGAACAACGCGATGAAAAAAATCAGGGTCGAGAAGGTCACCCTGAACATGGGAGTCGGGAAGACAGGCGAGGAGCTCGACAAGGCGGCGCAGATACTCCAAAAGCTCACGGGCGCAAAGCCGGTGCTCACGCAGTGCAAAGTGAAGCAGCCCACATGGGGAATAAGGGAAGGGCTTACAATCGGCACCAAAGTTACATTGAGGGGCGAGAGCGCGGAAAATTTCCTAAAGGACGCATTTGTGGCAAAGGACAACAAGCTGAACAGGAAGAGCTTTGATAAGCTCGGCAACTTCGGGTTCGGGATAAAGGAGTACATAGACATGCCAAAAGTAAAGTACGACCCAAAGCTCGGGATCCGCGGCTTTGATGTTTTGGTGACGCTCGAGCGGCCGGGATATAGGGTGAAGAAGAGAAAGCTTGCAAAGGGGAAAATCCGCGGGCATCATTTGCTCAACGCAGAGGAAGCGGCTGGGTTTGTCAGGGAGAGGTTTGGGGTTGAAATTTTATGAGCGAGCAGAAAGTGAAAAAGCCATGGAAAGTGCAGCCAAAGATATGCAACATCTGCGCGACGCACAAGGGGGTTGTCAGCAAGTACGGCCTGCACATATGCAGGAGATGCTTCAAGGACAACGCCGTAAGGATTGGCTTTAGGAAATACGATTAGGGGGCCAGACGGGATGAGCAGGACAGATCCGATTGCAGATGCATTGACAAACCTCAAGAACAACGAGGGCGCGGCCAAGAAGCAGTGCGTAATAAGGCCGGCTTCCAAGCTGCTGCGGGAAATCTTCAGGATAATGCAAAAGCAGGGGTACATCGGCACTTTCGAATTCGTAGATGACGGAAGGGAAGGCCTCTTCAAGGTCCAGCTGCTAGGGAAAATAAACGAGGCAAGGGCGATAAAGCCGAGGTATGCCGTCAAGAAGGACGAGATTGAGAAGTTCGAGAAGAAATACCTGCCATCATTCGATGTCGGGACAATAATAGTCTCAACCCCGCAGGGCGTGCTCACGCACTCCGAGGCGAAGGAGAGGAATACCGGGGGAAGGCTTCTAGCATACATTTACTGAAGGGTGTTTTTTATGGCAGAACAGATGGTTGAAAAAGTCGTGGTCCCTGAAGGGACACAGATGGAAATATCCGGCAACGACGTGAAGTTCAAGGCGGCGGGAAAAGAGAACGCGAGGCACTTCAAGTCCACTGGGGTCGTTCTCAGGAAGAGCGGCAATGGCATAGAGGTATGGGCGAAGAGTGGAAGAAAGAACATAGTCGCACAGGCAAAGGCAGTCGCCTCGCACATAAGAAACCTCATTGACGGGCTCAAGAAGCCTTACGAGTACAAGCTCGAAGTTGTCTTCAGCCACTTCCCGCTAAACATCAGGATTAAGGACAAGGTTATCGAGATCTACAACCTCGCGGGGGCAAAGTTCCCGAGAAAGGCGAGGATAATGGGGGATGTAAAAGTAGAAATCAAGGGCAAGGACATTACGGTAAAAGGCCACAACAAGGAGCACGTGGGCCAGACAGCGGCGAACATGGAACAGGCCACCAAAGTGAAGGGCAAGGACATTCGGGTTTTCCAGGACAGGATTTATATTACTTCGAAAGGAAAGGCAGCGTGATTGCATGAGAATTGAACCACCCAAGAAAAAGGACAAGAACGCGCAGAAGTGGGAAGAGCACATGGAAAAGAAATCCAAGGGCCCCAAAGTGGATGATAGTGAAATAATAAGGCCGGTAAAAAAGGCGCCCAACATGGGAAAGCCAAGCGAGGGAAGAGCGGCGAAAGTTGCCCGCAGCGGGCAGACACTGGGAAAAATCGCATCCGAGGCGAAGAAGGAAATGAAGGGCGCACAGATCGGAAGCATGGGGAAAGGAACTGCGCTTGAAGGAATTGAAAAATCGGTAGCCGGTGAGCAAGAAATCCTGGAGGGGAAGGGGGCAGGCAGGGAAGATTCCGCAATGAAAGAGATAGCCCAAGAAGCGAAGAAGAAAAAAGTGAAACAGAAATCACGCAAGGTACTTTTGAAAAACGAGCAGGCGGCGGCACTCCGGGATTCGCTGCACGTGAAAGTGCACCTGCCGACGTTTAGGGGAAGGTTTGGCAAGAGGAGCATACGCCGCAAGAGCATTGCGAAGTGGGACAAGTGGAGGGTGCCAAGGGGGATTGACATCAAGCGCGTCATGTCAGATGGTTACATGCCAAGGGTCGGGTTTGCGACTCCTAAGGATATAAGGCACGTGCACCCGAGTGGCTACCGCGAATTCACGGTAAACACCCTCTCGCAAATTGAAAGCATTCCTGCAGGGCATGCAATGAGGGTTGCCGGCGGAATCGGGAAGAGGAAAAAGATAGTGATTGTGGGCAAGGCAATTGAGAAGGGCATAAAGGTGCTCAACCCTTAAAGGTGGAAAAAATGGACGAGCGGAAAGCAAGGAAAGTTTCTGCAACAATCCTCAAGGTCGGGAAGACAAAGATCTGGATAAGCCAGGCTGAAATCAAGAGGGTCGGGGAAGCGATGACAAAAGAGGACATCCGCGCACTTATCAAGGAAGGCATAATAAAAAAGCGGACACCCAACCTCTCCTCGAGGGGAAGGGCAAGGGTGCTTCTCGCGAAAAGGCACAAGCGGAGAAAGAAGGGCCTTGGAAGAAGGTCAGGGAGCAAGAAGGCGAGGAGAAGGGACAAGGAGAACTGGGTAAAGAACGTGCGCGCGCAGAGGGAGACACTGCGCGAGATGAAGAAAGCCGGCACGGAATTCAAGAAGCCCGCAAGGCAGGTATACCTCATGATAAAGGGAAATTATTTCAGGGGCAAGAAGTATCTGCAGGCAATGGTCAAGGAGGCCTCGAAATGAGCGATAGCCCGATTTACAAGGTCAAGTTCAGGCGCAGAAGGGAAATGAAGACCGACTACCGCAAGAGGCTCGCGCTCCTCAAGTCAGCAAAAGAGAGGCTTGTTGTGAGAAAATCGAACAACGCGCTCGTTGCCGAAGTCGTAACTTACGTGCCGGAGGGCGATAAAGTGAATTCTTTTTACAAGAGCAACTCGCTAAAAAAGCTCGGATGGAATGGCCATCCCGGAAACCTTCCTGCGGCATACCTCACGGGATATGCGTGCGCGAAGAAGGCACTCAAGGCCGGGGTTAAGGAAGCGGTGCTCGATATCGGCCTCATCTCCCCGGTGCACGGAAGCAGGGCCTTTGCATGCCTCAAAGGGGCAATCGATGCTGGCATGAAGATTCCAAGCGATGCAACGGTCTTCCCAAGCCCAGAGAGGGCTTCCGGAAAGCACATAAGCGAGCAGACAGCAAAGAATTTCGAGGAAACCAAAAAGAACATTGACAAGGAGTTTGGGTGAAAGCCGTGCCAAGAAAGGAAAGAGCGCCGGAAACCGAAGCCGAAAGGGTTGTGAGAAGGGAAAAGTCGAGGGACAAAATCCTCGCCGACTGGGTGCCCGCAACAGCCATGGGAAAAATGGTGAAGGCCGGGGAAATACCGAGCCTTGATGATTTTTTCGCAAAGGGCCATAAAATAATGGAGCCTGAAATAGTGGACGCTTTCATACCAGACCTCAAGGAAAAACTCGTCGAGTTCAGGAAGACCGCAAGGATTACGAGGCAGGGAAGGAGCTTCTCATTTAGGGCCAGCATACTCGTAGGCGATGGCGAGGGCTACATAGGGCTTGGCACTGCAAAGGACCGCGAAAGGCACCCCGCAATAGAAAAGGCGACAAGGAACGCGAAACTTGCAATAAAAAAGGTCGCCAAAGGGTGCGGAAGCTGGGAGTGCAGGTGCAGGGAGCACCACTCTATACCTTTCAAGGTGACTGGCAACTCCTCATCTGTACGCGTGAACCTGCTTCCGGCGCCGAGGGGAACTGGGCTTGTGATTGGGGATAGGGTAAAGGATGTTCTCAAGTTTGTCGGGATAAAGGATGTCTGGAGCAAGTGCCGCGGGAACACCGCATCAACGCTTGACTTTGTCGCGGCAACGCTCGATGCGCTCGCGGCGACAAACGACGTCAAGTACTCCGATGACATGGCAAAAAAACTGGGGGAGAAGTGAAATGCTTGCAGTGCTAAGGGTCCGCGGGACAGTGCATGTCACAAGAAAAATCCGGGAAACCCTCGAGATGCTAAGGCTCTTCAAGACAAACCACGTGGTTCTCGTGAGCGGGGAGAAGGGCAGCAGGGAAATGGTCGAGAAAGTGAAGGACTATGTAACTTATGGGGAAATCAGCGAACCGGGACTCATCTTGCTCCTCGAGAAGAGGGGAAGATCGGAGGGGAACAAAAGGATAACCCCGGAGTTTTTGAAGCAGAGAAAAATCGCAAGCTATGAAGAGCTCGCGAAAAACCTCCTGTCAGGAAAAGTGAAGCTGAAGGACACGGGGTTCGAACTCGTCTTCAGGCTAAACCCACCGAAGAAAGGGTATGAGAGGGCTGGGATAAAGAAGCCATACAAGCTGCACGGAGCGCTTGGATATAGGGGAGAGAAAATCAACGAGCTCTTGGGAAGGATGTGCTGAGGGGGATTTAATGGTTGTTCGCAAAAGGCGCAAGAAGAACAAGGTGAGGGGCAATAGGACCCACAGCTGGGGAGGCACCAAGAACCGCAGGGGTTCTGGCTTTCGCGGAGGGGTGGGAAGGGCTGGCTCGCACAAGCACAAGTTCTCGAAGTACTACATGGATTTCGGGGTAAAGAGCACCTTCAAGCCCAAGGCGAAAAAGGAAGCGGTGAACCTTGAAACCATTTCCGGAAGCATTGAAAAATGGGTCGCGGAAGGGAAAGCCAAGATTGAAAATGGGTTTGTGGTCATTGACGGGAAAATCCTCGGGTTCGGCAAAGTCCTCGGAAAGGGGGGCATAAAGGAAAAAATAAAGCTCGAGAACGCGGCAGCCTCCAAATCCGCAGCAAAGAAAATAATATCCGCAGGGGGAAGCGCGGGGGCGGCAGATGCGGAGAGCGCGGAAGACGAAGACTTCGAGGCTGAAGAGGAAAATGAAGAAACAGGGGACGCCTGATAGGGGTATTGGAGGATGAGCATACTCGGGTTACTAAAGCCGCTTTACGGCCTTCTGCCGGAAGTCAAGGCGCCTGAAGAGAGAAAGCCGATAAAAAATCGGCTCATCTGGACTGCCATAGTGCTCCTGATTTTTTTCATAATGGGAAACGTGCGGTTAATAGGCCTCGACTCGCAGAGCGCGGGGCAACTTAGCCAATTGCAGACAATACTCGCATCGCAGATAGGAAGCCTGATTACGGTCGGAATCGGGCCTATAGTGCTAGCTTCCATAATACTCCAGCTCCTGATAGGCGGCGGGATAATAAAACTCGATTTGTCAAACCCCGCTGAAAAAGCGGAATTTTCAGGGGCGCAGAAACTGCTTGCGATAATCCTCGGGTTTTTCGAGGCAGCGGTTTACTCGCTTACCGGCTTTTTGGGCCCATCGCCCGGAATGTTCATATGGGTCGTACTGCAGGTTGCAATCGGCTCGATAATACTTCTATATCTCGATGAAGTGGTTTCAAAGTACGGAGTCGGCTCCGGGATCGGGCTCTTCATTGCAGGCGGTGTTGCAGGCGAAGTGTTCTGGAGGATATTCTCGCCGGTCGACCTTGCAAAAAACATCTCGCTCTCCGACGGAAGCGGGCTCTTCTTCTTGTTTTTCAGGGAAGCCGGGACAAACATTCTGAACGCATTCATCGTAGGGCTTCTGCCCATACTCTTTACGCTCGCGGTTTTCCTCATGGCGGTGTACGCGGAAGGAATACACGTAAACATCCCAATCACCATGGGAAGAAGGGGCACGGGAGGGCGCTATCCCGTAAAGTTCCTCTATGTCTCGAACATGCCGGTAATACTTGCGGTTGCTCTCTTCGCGAACATCAGTATTTGGGCGACACTCATAAACGGGAAAATACCCATAATCGACACGCTGATGAATGCCCTTGCGACAATAGTGATACCGCCCTTTGGGCTAATACAGCAGCTGCTCCTTGAAGGCTTCTCTCCTGAAATATTTAGCCAGATAGTGCAGAGCATAACGAGCCTCCAGTTCATAGGCCTTGGCGGAAGCATAATCCACGCATTCTTATACCTAATAGTTTTGGTTGTTATCTGCGTAGTGTTTGGAAGGTTCTGGATAGAGGTCGCGGGCCAGGGCTCGGAGAAGATTGCAGAGCAGCTGGACCGCGCCGGGATGTCAATACCGGGATTTAGGAGGGATTCGAGGGTCATAAAACAGGTCCTTGACCGCTATATCCCGACAATAACCATACTTGGCTCCGCCTTTGTTGGGGTTCTTGCGGGCTTTGCCGACCTTACAGGCGCGCTGGGCTCCGGGACAGGGATACTGCTGGCAGTTGGCATAATCTACAGGCTCTACGAGGAGCTTGCAAAGCAGCAGCTCATGGAAATGCACCCGCTGCTGGGCAAGATGTTCGGCGGCGCATAGGGCTTGGCGGGAGATTTTAAAAGGGAGACGGTGGAAGAGTATTTGGACAGCAAAATCGCGCAAGCATTGTTTTTTGCGATGCGTAGGCAAAATCCTATCGGGCAGATGCCCTGCAACGAAATTAGGTTGTTTAAATTCAGCATTTGCTAAAAGGTGTTTTTTATGTTCTTCAATGCAATGGCAGAAATAGCGATAATAACCGCGGTGCTTGCGCTCGTCTCGCAGGCAATACAGGACCGCTTCATAAACAGGGAGCAGATGAAAAAACAGCAGGAGGAAATGAAGCAAAGGCAGAAGAAAATGAAGGAGCTCATGAAAAAGGACGGCCAGAAATCCAAAAACGAGCTCGAATCGCTTGAGAAGGAAATGCTCGAATCAATGCAGAAGATGATGTCAGGGAGCAGCAAGGTAATGATTGCCTCCATGGTTGTGTTCCTCCCCGCTTTCGCGCTCCTCGGGTTCCTCTACGCCGCCGAAAAAATAATCCTCCCGATTCCGCTTCCGTGGTTTGTGCAGGGCTTTGACCTGTTCAACATCGGGACATGGGGGATAAGCATTTACACTGAAACGAACTGGCTCGGATGGTATTTCGTTTCATATCTGGTGATAACTCTGGTTTTGAACTTTGCGAGGGATTTGCTCAAAAAGAAAAGCGTTGTGGTTTGAATGGTTGGAATTGAAAAAGTTGCGGAGCATGCCATGTCGAGCACAGGTTGTGCGAAGCCAGTTCCATCGAGCCCAAGCGAAGATGGTACGCTCCCCGAACCGGAGCAGCGGTTCCCGAGGTGACGGTTGTGGTGGATAGGCAAACTAGAATGAAAAATAAAAAATTCCGCAGGACGCCCGGCGGGAATACGCACATACACTACTCGAGGCACGAGAGGGCCTATGCTGAATGCGCAGTGACTGGGAAAAAGCTCCACGGCACTTCAGACCAGACCAAGAGCAAAGTCCGGGCACACCCCAAATCCGCAAGAAGGCCGAGCGTAAAATTCGGCGGAGTGCTATCGGCACCGCCCAGAAAAGAGCTCTGGGAACACGTCGCACTCGTTGAAGCCGGCAGGAAAAAAATGGAGGAAGTTCCCGCAAAGCTCAAGAAATTTATCAGCCAGCTCAAGGTGAAGGCATGAGATCACTCGACGTCGGCAGCGTTTGCATGAAGACCACAGGAAGGGAGGCAGGCGAGAAGGCGGTGGTTGTCGAGGTAGTGGATGACAATTTTGTTGTTATTGGAAGTTTCGAAGGCTCGCACGTGCGCAAGAGGAAGTGCAACATCACCCACCTAATTCCCTTGGGAACGAAAGGCGATGCTAGGCATCACAAGAAAGCAAAGGAAAGCGCAGGCGAACACAAGAAAACCAAGGAAGCTGCAGGCGAGAGCGCAAAAAAGGAAGAGGCGGGAAAAAAGAGGAAGGCAAAGTAGGTAATGTTTATGGCTGACCATAAAAAAGAGCACAAGGCCGACAAAGGCCTCCAGCCCCCGAAGGGGCGCGACGAGAGGCAGAGGCGCCATGAGGCTGACCTCACCGAGCAGGAAATCAAGGAAAACCTGAGGCTCATTGTGAGGGTTGCGGGAATCGACCTTAGCGGAAGAAAGCCGATAATGCGCTCGCTCACGAAAATAAAAGGGATCGGGATCAGGATGGCAAAGAACATCGCGATTGCGTTTGAAAAAGCCTACGGCATACCCGCAAGCCAGAAGACGGGAAAGCTGAGCGAAGAGGAGAGCAAAAAGCTCGAGGAAATAGTCTACAATCCCGGCAAGTTCGGGATTCCCGAATGGTCGCTTAACAGGAGAAAGGATTTTTACACTGGGCAGAATTCGCACCTTGTGATGTCTGACCTGGACCTTACATTGAGATCTGACTTGCAGCGCATGACAGAGACAAAGTCCTACAAGGGCCTAAGGCACGCGTGGGGCCTGCCTGTAAGGGGCCAGAGGACCAAGTCAACGCACAGGGGCAAGGGCGGAGTCGTCGGCGTCGTGAAGAAGGACGCGGCGCAGGCAGCGGCCCAAGCAAAGGCAGGGGACAAGAAAGCGGAAGCAAAGCCAGCGGCAGCGGAGAAAAAGAAGTGATTGAAATGGAATTTGACAATGCTGCAAGTGAAGCGAGAGGGGATTGCTGATGGGACAGCCTGTAAAGAAGAGGAAGCTGTACGAAATCCCGAGAAAGCACTGGGACAAGCAGCTGCTTGAAAAGGAGCGCAAGATATCGGACACTTACGGCCTGAAGAACAAGAGGGAGCTAAGAAGGGTCGAGACATGGCTCAAGTACAAAAAGCAGTCCGCAAAAAGCCTGCTCGCACTCTCGCTCGAAAAAAGGAAGCAGAGGCAGGACGAACTGATGAGCGGGCTTGCAAAAGTCGGGCTGGTAGGCGTAGAGGCAACACTCGATGATGTGCTCGGCCTAAAGATCGAAGAGATACTTGAAAAGAGGCTGCAGACAATGGTCATGAGAAAGGGGCTTGCGAACACGGCAAAGCAGGCAAGGCAGTTTGTAGTGCACGGCCATATTGCAATCAACGGCAAGAGGGTGAGCGCGCCCGGCTACATGGTGCCAATTACTGAAGGGAACGCAATCGGATGGTATAGGAAGCCGATAAAGACAGAGACAAAAGAGCCAAAAAAGGACCTCAAGAAGGAATTCGAGGAAAGCGCCGGGGCCGCCGGCACCGGCGGTCTTGGCGCGGTAGTGTCCGAAATCAAGGCGGAAGAGGCGGTTAAGGCGGGGGAAGCAGTCGGCGGGGCTGCAGGCGGGCAAGCTGGAGAGGCAAAGGGGAATAATACTGCGCAAGCAAAAGTGGATGCGATGGGAGGTGGAGCCAAATGACAAAAACAGGGATAGTGCACATCTACGCCTCGCACAACAACACCATAATACTTCTAACGGACATCACGGGCTCCGAGACAATAGCAAAGTGCAGCGGGGGGATGGTAGTCAAGGCGCAGCACAAGGAAGGCTCGCCCTACGCGGCAATGAAGGTCGCGGAAATCGTGGCAGAGAAGGCGCGCGAGAAGGGAATTGAGGAAGTAATAGTAAAGGTGCGCGGGCAGGGGGGGATAAAGCCCAAATCCCCAGGGCAGGGGGCGGAGGCGGCAATAATTTCGCTTACAAGAAACAACGTAAGGATAAAGAGCATAGAAAACGTGACCCCGATACCGCATGACGGGTGCAGAAGGAAGAAGAGGCACAGGAGCAAAAAGGAGTGAAACCCATGGAGATAAAGGTCTTGCAGGAAACAAAGGATAACAAGGTCAAGGTGCTGCTCAAGGGCACTGACATAGCATTCGTCAACAGCCTTCGCAGGCAGATGATGTCAGGCACGAGCGTGCTCGCAATAGAGGACGTGCACATTTACGAAAACAACGGGGTGATGTTCGACGAAATGCTCGCGCACAGGCTAGGCCTCGTGCCGCTCAAGATGGATTCGAAAAAATACAAGGAAGGCGACAAGGTAAAGCTCGTGCTCGAAAAGGACGGGCCGTGCATAGTGCACAGCAAGGACATCAAGAGCACAGACCCGAAAATCGAGCCCGCGGATTTGAACATACCGATTACCCAGCTATCTGACGGCCAGAAGATAAAAGTGGAAATGGACGCAATAGTCGGCACAGGAAAGCAGCACTCCAAGTGGCAGCCAGCAATAGTCTCATACCAGGAGCTGCCTGAAATAGTGAACGAGAAGGGCTCGAAGGACAAGAGCTACAAGGCGGACATCATAGAGCAGCTGCTGGACGAGAAGCAGAGGGACATAACACTCAAGGATGGGCAGAGGATAGAATACGACCCAACCTCATTCGTGTTCACGGTAGAGAGCCACGGCAACTTATCGCCAAAAGAGCTCTTTGCAAGTGCCGTGGACGCGCTGCGGGAAAAAGCGGAGGAATTCCGCAAGGAGTTAAAGAATTTAACTTGATTGCAGTTCAAAGGCATTTGCCCGCAGGGGTACCCAAGCGGTCAACGGGGCAGGACTTAAGCAACCCTTTTCTGTGGAAAAGAAACCCGGGTTGGAGAGATCCTGTGGCTAAGTGCCTTCAGCGGTTCGAATCCGCTCTCCTGCATCAGAGAAAGTTTAACGAAAGGGAAAAATTGAAAAAATCGGAAAATGATTGTAAAAAATTGACCTAGAAAAGATGTGAAAAAATGAGGACAGGGCCAACAAGGGAATCCACAAGGGAGCTCATAGTCGACCTCGAGAAGAAGGGGAAGAAAGTGCAGAAGGCCGTGTGGAAAAAACTTTCCCAAAAGCTTGCAAGGCCCACAAGGCAGAGGGCGGAGATAAACGTCTACAGGCTTAGCGAAATCGCCCTGAAAAATGCCGGGCGCGTGCTCGTGGTGCCGGGAAAAATACTCTCTAAAGGCGATGTTGCCGGAAAAATAGAGGTCGCCTGCTTTTCATGCTCGAAAAAAGCCAAAGAGAAAATCGGGAAGGCAGGCGGAAAGGTCATGAGCCTCAAAGAACTCATTGAATCGAAAACCGAACCCTCAAAAATGGTGATAGTGCAATGACAGTAATAGACGGAAGCGACATGGTGCTGGGAAGGCTTTGCACAAACATCGCAAAAAGGATACTCAAAAGGGAAGTCATACACGTGGTCAACGCCGAAAAAGTCGTTGTCACCGGAAGGGAGACAAGCGTGATGCCAAAGTTCCGGGTAAGGATGAAAATAAGCCCGAAAGGCAACCCCCACAAGGGCCCGAAGTATTCGAGAATGCCTGATAGGATTGTGAAGAGGGCGGTGCGCGGAATGCTTCCATGGAAAACCCCGACAGGCAAGAGCTCGCTTAAGAACCTGCGCGTGCACATAGGCGTGCCTGCGGAATTCGTAGGCGCAAAAATGGAGCAAATAGAGGATGCTAAAAACCGGCACGAGACAGGGTTTATGACGGTTGGGGAAATTAGCAAAAAGCTCGGCGCGGTGTGGTAGGAATGGCTGAACTGAAAAAAAAGAAACGCAGGGGCATAACCGCCAAGGCAAAAAAGAAAGAGGCCGTGGCAAGGGCCGTTCTGCGCAAGGGCAAGGGGGTTGTGCGCATAAACCACCGCAGGATAGAGACACTTAACCCGGATTATGTCATTGAATACATAAAAGAGCCGCTCGAAATCGCGGGGCAGGTTTCGCACGAAGTCGACATCGACGTGCAGGTCGCAGGCGGCGGCTTCATGGGCCAGATGGTGGCATCGAGGACCGCCATAGCAAAATCGCTCGTGGATTTCACGCACGATGAAAAGCTCAAGAAGAGGATGCTCTCTTATGACAGGATGCTGCTTGTCGACGACGCAAGAAGGGTCGAGCCAAAAAAGCCACTTGGAAGGAAAGCGAGGAAGAAGAGGCAGTTGAGCAGGAGATGAGGAGGCGAGAAAATGATTGTACCTGTAAGGTGTTTTAGCTGCGGAAAGGTCATAGGCGAGGGCTATGAAAAATACAAGGAACGCACAGAGAAAGGGGAGAACCCCGAAAAAGTCCTGGATGACCTTGACATCAGAAGGTATTGCTGCAGGAGAATGATTTTCTCGCACGTTGATTTCATGGATGAAATACTCAAGTACAAAGGCGTGAAGTGAATGGCTGAAAAAGCGGAAAAGAAAGCCGCGAAAAAAGAAGAGGCAGCAAACGAGCCAAAGGCCGAAAAAAAGGCCAAAAGGGCGGAGAAGGAAAAGGCCGCGGCGGAAAAAGAAGCGGATGCCCAAAACCAGGCCCACGCGCATGACGCAAAGAAAGCGCATGCTCCAAAAGAAGCCCACGCACACGGCGCCGGTGAGGCAAAGCACGGCCTTGAAACCAAGCATTCCCACATAGCGAAGCCCGCAGAGGAGCCGGACATGCAGGCAGGCGTGGAGGAGAGAAGGGAAGCGAAGAGGCAGCCTGCGGACGAGAACGAGCTCAAGCAGACAGTGCTTGTTGAAACAGAGAAGTACCTGAACACAGGTTCGCACATAGGCACAAAGTTCAAGTCAGGGGACATGAGAAGGTATATTTACAAGATGAGAAAAGACGGCCTGAACGTGCTCGACGTACAGGTCGTGGACGAGAGGCTCAAGTTTGCGGCAAAACTGCTCGCGAAATTCCCGGGCGATAAGATTGCGGTCGTCTCGAGGAAAAGTTATGGCCAGACCCCCACAAAGGCATTCGCCGAGGCAGTGGGGGGAATGGCGCTTACAGGGAGGTTCGTGCCGGGGACATTTACAAACCCGCAGTGCACGAGATTCGTTGAGCCAAAAATTGTGGTTATCACTGACCCCGAGTACGATGTGCAGGCAATAGAGGAGGCGACGGTTGTAAGAATACCCGTTGTCGCAATGGCGTCGACCAACAACGCGCTAAAGAACATAGACCTGTGCGTGCCCATGAACAACAAGGGAAGAAAGAGCCTCGCGCTCGCATACTGGATACTTTCAAAAGAAATCCTCAAGGAGCGGGGGGATATAAAGTCCGAATCTGAATTCGCCAAAACCCCCGAAGACTTCGAGTACAAGATGAAGGAAGGGGAAGAAGAGGAACAGAGAAGGAACTTCGAGAAGCGCGAGAAAGGCAAGAGGTTCGGCGGAAAGGGAAGGTTTGGGGACCGGGACAAGGAAGGAAGGGGTGGCTCGAGGTTCGAGCGCATGGTGCGCACTTACTGAATTGAGATAGGGCCTTGCTTGCCACTTTTTTGGCGATTTTGACAACTGGTTGAACCGCTCTTTTGCAGCTTTGGCGATTTTGACAACTGGCGGAATCGCCCCTTTGCTGCAACTTGGCAAAGAACTGCCCAAAGTGAACCGCTATTTACTCAGGAAAATTAACCCCAAAAAAACCCACTTTTTCTTCCGCGTAAAAGCTTTCGGAAAAGGCTTTTAGAGGCATTTTAAGGGCTTTAAAGCCGGATTTGTGATTTTTACGGAAAAACAGCAAATACTAATCCAATAACCGTAAGCAGTAAATTTAAATAGTTGGCTTGAGTATAATATATAGATTAGCGGTTTTGTGCGTGGTAAAATGCAGGAATACGACTTAAACATATTTCTCGAAAAACTCGGGCTTACCGAGTATGAGGCCAAAACCCTCTCAGCGCTCTTCAACCTAAAGGAGGCTGAGGCTCCGGAAATTTCGCGCACGGCGCAGGTTCCAAAGACTCGTGTGTATGATGTCCTCGACAGGCTTACGAAAAAGGCGCTCATTATAGAGATACACGGCAGGCCGAAAAGATACATGGCAATAGAGCCGGAAAAAGTCTTTAACGCCCTAATCGAGGAAAAGAAGAAGGAACTCGAGTCGCTCGAAAAAGAGGCGAGCGCGCTAAAGGAGAGCGTGCTGGTCGCGCACTCGAACGGCAGGCACGAAAAAGTCATGAAGGTAAAGGACAAGGGCGATTACATGAAAATCCTCGGGCAGGAAATAGATTCCGCAAAGCAATCCGTTGTCGGGCTCACCAACCTCGGGAAGGAGCACTCAATTCTCAAAGAGTCAGTGAAGAACGCCGCCGCGCGCAAAGTCGAGATAAGGCTTATCAGCAAAATAAATGACGTGAGCGCAAAGCTCGCACGCGAATTCACGCAATCAGGGGTGAACATGCGCGACTTCGAGCACGGCATGAACGCATACATTATCGATGGGAAGAAAGTCGTGCTCGCGCTAAGCGACTTCGACCAGGAAAAGCCCGAGTACCATTTCACCATATGGCCAGACAACAAGCCGATGGCAAACGCGCTCAAGATGCACTTTGACCATGTCTGGGAACAGGGAAAACAAGTCTAAACGGAGGGGAAAAAATGGATTTCAAAAAAATGCTCGGAGGCATCTTCGGCAGCACGCCAGAGGAGAAGGTGAAACACTCCAAATGGGCCTTCGGCGGTGCAAAGTCAGAAACATCGAGGCGCATGAAGGCAGGGCACAAGGGCACCAGCGGAAAAAGGTACGATTACTGATTCGAAGGGAATTGGATGCCATATGAAAGGCCACGCAATACAGCGTATGAAAGACGCATATTAAATGATGCGCATCTTGCACCAATCTGGGCTGATAATCCCATTATAATAACACGCGCAATACACCAAAAAGGACAGTGGCTAAGGTGGAGGATAATAGAGGAAATAGAAAGTGGGAATAACAGAAACATGGCTGAAACAGTCCGGGCAATCCTCGAACATGACAGCATCCCTGGCCTTAGATTGAAAGCCGCACAGATACTTCGCAAGTGGAAGGATAAAGGCTCGGAAAAACTGCTTTTGGGCACATTGAAAAACCCGGATGAATCCCCCTTTGTGAGAGTTGAATGCGCCCATGCCCTGCACGAAATGGGTGAAAAGGGGGCCACAAAAATCCTTGAAGCTGAAACAAAAAAGCGCACGGATTTTGCCGAGTTTGCAGCAATCGCGCTCTCAAAAATCACCGGCAAACCCTGAAGAGAGCCTTAATATAAATTTTTCACCGATAATAATCTATTTATGGACATCAAAAAGGACGCATACAGGTACGCGATAAAGAACGCCTTCGAGCACGCGGGAAAAGCCGAGCTCGGCGCGCTCATTGGAAAACTCAAGGCGCTGCACAAGGATATGCCTGTTAAGGAAATGATGCCAGCGGCGCTCGAGACAATTAAAAAAATAAATTCAATGGCTTTTTCTGAAATAGAAAACGAATTCAAATCATTCGAAGAGGGCTACGAGCTAAAGCCCAAGGCGGAGAGGGAAGGCCTTCCCCCGCTTGAGTGGGCGGAGAAAGGGGAGAGAGTAGTGACAAGGTATGCGCCGAACCCTAACGGCCCGCCGCATTTGGGGAACGCACGCGCGGCATTCCTGAGCTATGCTTACGCCGAAAAGTACAGCGGGAAATTCATCCTGCGCTTTGAGGACACGGACCCGAAAGTCAAAAAGCCCATGGAAAACCCTGAAAAGGAATTCCGATCCGACCTAGAGTGGTTCGGCATCAAAATCAACGAAGTCTATTTCGCCTCGGACAGGCTAGCGCTCTACTATGATTACATGAGAAAGCTCATCGGAATGGGCAAGGCATATGTATGCGCCTGCGAGAGTGAAAAGTGGAAGGGGTTCATAGGCAAAAAAAAGGCGTGCAAGTGCAGGGAAAAAACAGGCAAGGCGCAGCTCGCGCTTTTCGAAAAAATGGTCTCGCACGAACTAAAGGAAGGCGAAGCCGTGCTAAGGCTCAAAACCGACCTCAAGCACCCCGACCCGAGCGTGCGCGACTGGTGGATTGCGAGGGTTGTGGACAGCCCAGAGCATCCGCGCGCAACCGGGAAGGATTTTGTCTGGCCCAGCTTCATGTTCGAGAGCGCCATTGATGATTATGAGATGGGCGTGACGCTCATACTGCGCGGCCAGGAGCACAGCCAGAACACGACCAAGCAGGAATTCCTGTACAAATATTTTGGCTGGAAATACCCACACGCGGTGCACTTCGGAAGGCTCTCGCTCGGTGAAATGGTGCTCAGCACCTCCAAGATAAAAGCGGGAATCGAGAAGGGTGAGTACGAAGGCTGGGACGATATCAGGCTCGGCACGCTGCGCGCGCTGAGAAGGCGCGGGTTCAGGCCCGAAGCGCTGCAAAAAATTATAATAGATTCAGGTCTCACCACGAGCGATGCGAACATTTCAATTCCGAAGCTCTCAGCCTACAACCGCGAACTCATACAGGACGAAGCGGAGAGGACGACTTACCTTATGGACCCTGTTAAGCTTTCGGTGGTAGTGCACGAGGAAATTGAAGTGGAGAAGGATGGCAAGGGCTTTGTTCTCCCCCGCGGGATGCAGGAATTCCTCGTTTCCGCCGCGGAGATAAAAAACCTCAAGGACAATGTCTTCAGGCTAAGGAACGCATACAACGTGAAAATCGAGAACAGGGAAGGGTTCGCTCTCGAGGGAAAGTTTGCGGGAAAAGAGCTTGGCGGAAAGCAGGTCGTTTCATGGATTGGGGAGATGATGGACCTCGAGCTGGTGCTCCCGGATGGCAGAAGGGAAGTGGGCGCGATAGAGAAAATCCCGCTGCAAAAAGGCAGGTATGTTTACCTTGAGAAGAAGGGCTTTTGCATAATCGATTCAACGGGCGGCAAGAGGCCGGTCGCGTACTTCACGCACGAGTGAGGCATAGGCAAAAAAAACATTTCTTCGGGCCTGCAAAGCTCACGGCCAACCCACCACTCAACTTCGACATAACAGATTTTTGTGCGGCTCTTTTTTTGGGCTTTTTGGCCCCATTTTTGCCCGGCCCGCAAGGGCCTGCCTGCCAAGCTTTTTAAAGGCTTTCAGGGCAGGAATTGGTATAAAACCGCTTTTTTTGCCTGTGACGATGATTGCCCATGAACGGGCATAAGGAGGTGAAAGTCTTATGGCAGAATACGTAAAGTACAGCATGCCCGAAGAGCTTCGGGCAAAGCAGGCGAACCTGCTTGAGAAGATAAAGAAAAACGGCAAGGTGCGCATAGGGAGCAACGAAGCGACAAAGGCTGCCGAGAGGGGAGTCGCAAAGCTCGTTGTGATAGCAGAGGACGTAACGCCTCCGGAAATAGTGATGCACCTCCCGATAATCTGCAAGGAGAAGGGAATACCATTCAGCTACGTAGCCACACGCAAAGGCCTTGGCCAGTACGTCGGCATAGATGTCGGAACGGCCGCCATAGCAGTCCTCGATGAGGGCGATACGAAGAAGGAATTCTCCGACTTCACGAAAAAGCTGCAGGAAATGGCGAAGTGAAAGGTGGTTGAAGATGAAGCTTGAATG
This sequence comes from uncultured archaeon, assembly GCA_964373815.1. GTDB lineage: Archaea > Iainarchaeota > Iainarchaeia > Iainarchaeales > Iainarchaeaceae > UBA10205. The sequence goes on from CAYJWI010000005.1 coordinate 37,236, forward strand.
CGAACGCAGTGAGCAAGTCCTACCGAGCACAAGCGAGGTAGTACACCTCCCCAACAGAGGTGTCTGTTGATGGAAAAAGGGACACCGGCTGAAGTTGTCGAAATCCTCGCAAGGACAGGGGTCTATGGCGAAATAGTGCAGGTGCTCTGCAAGATCCTCGAAGGCCCGGAAGCGGGAAGGGTGAAGAGGAGAAACATCAAGGGCAACTGCAAGAAGGGTGATGTGATAATGCTGCTCTCAACCGAGAGGGAAGCTAAGGAAATACGCGGAAAGTGAAGGTGGTAAAAAATGGCTATCGATTCATTTACGGGAAAGCAAATCCCGAAAGGCAGGGGCCTTATGTACGTGAAGAAGGACGGGACCATTTACTGGTTCGCGGAGAAGAAGTCCGAAAAGAACTTCCTAAAGCTTCACAGAACACCCGGCGAGACAAAGTGGACTGACTTCTACCACAAGGAGAAGGGGATAAGGAAGAAGACCGAGGCCCATGCACTGGCCAAAGCCAAGGAAAAAAAGTAGGAGGCGGAGCAAAATGGAGAGGACATTGATAATAGTAAAGCCCGACGCAATCAACCGCGGGCTTGTGGGCGAAGTTATCCACAGGTTCGAGAGGAAAGGCATAAAGATAATAGGGATGAAAATGGAGCACCTGACAGACAAGGTTCTCGAGGAGCACTACTCGCACCTCGCGGGAAAGCCCTTTTTCCCGAGCATAAAGCAGTTCATGAAGACCGCGCCCAGCGTTCTCATGGTGCTCGAAGGAAGAAAAGTCGTTGATGTCGTGAGGAAAATGGCGGGGGTTACGGAAGGCACTGACGCGCTGCCCGGAACAATAAGGGGCGACTTCTCCCTAAGCCTTCAGAACACTATAATCCACGCATCCGACAGCCCCAAGGCAGCCGAGAAGGAGATAAAGAGGTTCTTCAAGGATGGCGAACTGCACGATTATAGCAAAGTCGACACCGCAATGGTGTACTCCGAGAGCGAGAAGGAATGAAACTTGGGAAAGAGGTGTTTTGTTGAAAGTGAAGGCCAAAAAGCTGCATGCGCAGGCAAAGCTCCCGAAAATGGAGCATGAAGGCGACGCGGGCTTTGACCTCTACAGCAACGAAGACACCACCCTCAAGCCGATGGAAAGAAAGCTCATAAGCACGGGGATTAGCATTGAAATCGAAAAAGGCTTCGAGGCACAGATAAGGCCCAAGAGCGGGCTCGCAATAGAGCACGGCATCACACTGCTAAACACCCCCGGCACAATCGATGCGGGCTATAGGGGGGAAATAAAAGTCATCGTGATAAACCTCGGGCAGAAGGAGTACCGCATAGAGAAGGGCAAGAAAATCTGCCAGGCGGTTTTCGCAAAAGTCGAATCAGTGCAGATTTTGGAAGCGCGAGAACTTGGCGAAAGCGCGCGGGGCAAGGGCGGCTTTGGCTCAACCGGGCTGCACTGAGGCGAAAGGTGTTTTATTTTTATGATGAGAAAACCAATCATAACCGTGCTCGGCCATGTAGATGCCGGCAAGACCAAAATGCTCGATTCAATCAGGGGCACCAAGGTCACGGACAAGGAAACGGGGGGAATTACGCAGCACATCGGCGCAACCGAACTTCCCATCAGCATCATACTCGGCGTTTCGAAAAACATAATGGAAAAATACAAGTTCTCAATACAAATCCCTGGCCTGCTTTTCATCGATACCCCAGGCCACGAGGCCTTCACGAACCTTCGCAAGAGGGGCGGGAGCATAGCTGACCTTGCAGTGCTCGTTGTTGATGCGCACAAGGGCCTTGAGGAGCAAACACTCGAGGCAATAGAGATACTGAAGAGCTACAAGTGCCCATTCATTGTTGCCTGCAACAAAATCGACACGATAAAAGGCTGGGTTGTCGAAGAGGGTAGCGTTTCTGACGCGCTGCAAAAACAGAACAACGACGTGCTAGAGCAGCTCGACACTAAAATTTACACTATTGTGGGCCAGCTGCACTCGAAGGGCTTTCCCAGCGAGCGCTTTGATAGGGTAAAGGATTTCACAAAAGAGGTCGCGATAATACCGGTTTCCGCGAAAATGAGGATAGGAATACCAGAGCTTCTGATGTTTCTTGCAGCGCTCTCGCAGAAATATCTCGAGAAAAAGCTTGTGGTGCACGAGAAAGGCAAATGCAAGGGCACCGTGCTCGAAGTTGCAGAGGAGAAGGGGCTTGGGAAGACAATCGATGTCATACTCTATGACGGAATGCTAAAAGTCGGCGAGGAAATAGCGGTGGGCGGGAAGAATGGAATAATAAAAACCAAAGTGCGCGCTCTGCTCGAGCCAAAGCCGCTCGGCGACACGGGGCAGGAGAAGTTCCGCGGAGTGCAGCAAGTGCACGCTACAGCGGGAGTTAAGATTGCTGCCCCCGGGCTTGATGATTGCCTTGCAGGCTCGCCCATAAGGCATTATAGCGAGGCGGCGGCGAGAGAAATAGAGGAGGAAATACACAGGATAAAAATAGATTCTGACGCGGTTGGCCCGATAGTTAGGAGCAATACACTAGGCAGCCTCGAGGCGATAATAAAGCTTTTGCAGGACCGCGGCATAAAAGTGAAGAAGGCGGATGTCGGCGAGATACCTAGAAAGGACGTGCTCGAAATAGAGTCAGTCTCGAAAAAAGACAGGTTCAAGGGAGTGATATTCGCATTCCACACGAAAGTTAGCGAACAGGCGGCGAGCGAAGCTAAGAAAAGGGAAGTCAAGATTTTCCAGAATGATGTCGTTTACAGGATACTCGAGGAGTATGAGGCATGGGTGAAGGCGGAAAAGGAGAAGGAAAAGAAGGAGAAGCTCTCGAGCGTTGTCTTGCCGGCGAAAATACTCATTTTGCCGGGCAATGTTTTCCGCAACAGCGGCCCCGCGATTGTGGGCGTTCGCGTGCTTGAGGGCAAGATAAAAAAAGGTGTGCAGCTCATGAAAAGGAGCGGCGAAATAGTAGGCAGGGTGCTCGGGATACAAAACGACGGCAAGGCCATTGAAGAAGCATCCAAGGGAGAGGAAGTTGCGGTGTCGATTGACGGCCCGGTGATGGGCAGGAGCCTTTTCGAAAACGACGAGCTCTACAGCTACATTCCAGAAAAGCACTTTGGCGAACTTATGATGATTGGGGAGTCCTTTTCAAGGGAGGAGCGTAAGCTCATTGAGGAAATAAAAAAACTCGAGGCTGAAAAGGCCGAGGCGTAATTTTTGGAGGTAATGGAAATGAACATAGTGGTGTCAGACCCGAAGACAAGAAAGGCATATTCGAAGAAAATCGACAACCCGGCGATTTTCGTTGGAAAAAGAATAGGGGAAGAGGTGGAGCTTGGGCTCATCGGGCTCGAAGGCTATGCGGCAAAGATAACCGGAGGCTCGGACAAGGAGGGCTTTCCCATGAGGCACGATCTTGCGAGCGTTAACAGGAGGGAAATTTACGTGACTGTCGACGCCAAGAAGGGCTCCAGGCAGAAAATAAACAGGAGGGGCAATGCAGTAAGCGATGAAATCGCACAGCTCAACCTAAAAGTCGTAAAGGAAGGCGGCAAAAAGCTCGAGGAAATACTTGGCACGCCAGGCAGCGAAAAGAAGGGGGAAAAGCTTTCCTTAAAAGAGCAGATGGTAAAGGAATCACTCGATAACGTGGGGAAGATTTCTACGGAGGAAGCAAAACTCATAAAGAAATCGAAGTTATAATTCAGCAAAAAAAGTGCATGGTGGCAAGGCTAAGCAGGGCAAAAAAGTGGAAGATTGCGAGGCTCGGCAAACAAATAAAATAATAAAAAACCAAAAGCTCGGCCTTTGGAAAAGTGCGAAAAAAAACAAAACGGAAGAAGGTGCATGGAAAAATGGTAAAAGTTGGCCAGCAGGCAGTGGTGAACATAGGCATGATAGGGCATGTCGACCACGGAAAAACCTCCCTTGTAAAGGCGCTGACAGGAAAATGGGCTGACACCCACAGCGAGGAAATCAAGAAAGGGATTTCCATAAGGCTCGGCTATGCCGACACGACATTCTACAAGTGTGAGGATTCTAAGGGAAGCGAAGCTTACAACGCAACGGGAAAATGCGAATCCGGAAAAGCAATCCCGCTGCGCAGGGTCTCCTTCATCGATGCCCCGGGGCACGAAACCCTCATGGCGACAATGCTCTCGGGGGCCGCGCTCATGGACGGGGCAGTGCTAGTGATAACCGCAAACGAGAAGTGCCCGCAGCCAAGCACAGCCGAGCACCTGATGGCGCTTAGCATCGGCGGGATAAAGAACATCGTTGTGGCGCAGAACAAGATAGACCTCGTGGACGCAAAAAGGGCAAAGGAGAGCTTTGAGGAAATAAAGGCGTTCATGAAACAGCACGGATTTGAGAACGTGCCGATAATACCGATTGCCGCGAATTTCGGTGTGAACATCGACCTTCTAATAGAGGCAATAGAGCAGCACATACCAACCCCGAAAAGGGATGGCAAAGACACGGCCAAAGGATTCCGGATGTTTGTTGTAAGAAGCTTTGATGTGAACAAGCCAGGCACAAAGCCAGAGGAAATAAAGGGCGGGGTTCTTGGGGGAAGCATACTGCGCGGAAAAATAAAAGTCGGCGACATGATTGAAATAAGCCCCGGAATTGACTCAAAGCCCGTGCAGACAGAAGTGCTAAGCCTCGGGGTTGAGGACGGAAGGCTCGAAGAGGCATCTGCCGGCGGGCTTGTTGCGGTAGGCACAAAGCTCGACCCATTTTTCACGAAGAATGATGAGATGCGCGGGCAGGTAGTCGGAAAGCCAAAGGAACTGCCAGAGCCAGTGACAATTATCAGGCTCGAAGTGGCGCCGCTCGAGCGGCTCGTGGACAAGAAAAGTTCAGAGATGAAGGTGAATGATTTCGTCGCGCTTGCAGTAGGGACATCCACTGTTGTCGGCCAGGTGGCGAGGCAGTCCGGAAAAGAGGAATTCGAGTTCAAGCTGAGAAGCCCTGTCGTGGTCGAGGATGGGCAAAGGGTTGCGATAAGCAAGAGAGAGCAGAGCGGTTGGAGGCTGCGCGCCTATGGCAAGGTCAAATGAGGTCGTTGCAATAGACACCAACACTTTGCTAAACATTGCAAGGTTTAGGGTGGATGTGTTTTCTGAGGCTAAAAAAATGTTCGGAAACGTTGAGTTCGTGATACCAAGGCAGGTAATGGAGGAGCTTGAGGAGGTTTCGGGAAAGGGGGCAAAGCTTGCAAAGGAAGTTAGGATAGCAAAACAGGTGATCGGGAAAAACAAGGTCGAAATAGTTGAGATAGGGGCCAAGGATGCCGACGAGGCGCTGCTTAAACTGGCAGGAAAGGCCATTATCGCGACCAATGATAAGGAATTAAAGGATTCTGTAAGGGAATTGAATGGCAGGGTATTGTACTTAAGGCAAAAGAAATTTCTGGAGCTTTCATAGGCGGTGAGCAAAAAATGTATGTTAAATATACTATAAGGGACACTGTAAGGGTGCCTCCGGCTGACATTGGCGCAGGGGACCTTGAACAGACACTACTAAAGCAGGCAAGGCAGGTATACGAAGGGGTGCTCGATGAGGACACAGGGGTTGTGGTCTGCGTAACTGCGGTAGGAGAACTCGGGGAAGGGAGGATAATTCCGGGCGACGGGGCGGCATATTACGATGCCGACATATCGCTTGTGGTCTACAAGCCCAAGATACAGGAGCTTGTCGAAGGCGAAGTGTCAGATGTCACGGAATTCGGCGCGTTCCTAAAGACCGGCCCGCTCGAAGGCTTGATACACGTGAGCCAGATAATGGATGATTACATAAATTACGACGCGAAGCTTCCGGGATTTATCGGAAAGGAAACGAACAGAAGGCTCGTGGTAAAGGACGTGGTCCTTGCAAGAATAGTCACTGTTAGCCTCAAGGGCACTATATCGAGCTCGAAAGTAGGGCTCACGATGAGGCAGCCCGGCCTTGGCAAATCAGATTGGCCCAAAGTTGAGGAGAAGGAGAAAGAGAAGAAGCAGAGCAAGAGAATGGTCGGAGGGGACAAGCCCCTTCCAGGCAAGAAAGGAAAGGAGGAGAAGTGAATGAAGCAGCAGAAGGCATGCAGGTCCTGCAGGTACGTGCTAGAGGAAGGCGGGGACGTCTGCCCAGTGTGCGGCTCGAACTCATTCACCACTTTCTGGAGAGGGTACGTCGTGATAATCAATGCCGAGCAGTCGCAGATAGCCCAGAAAATGGGGATTACAAAAGCAGGAAAATATGCATTGAGGCTTAGCAGGTGAAAAAGATGAAAGTGGAAATAACTTCAAAACGCGAAAACCCCTTGATGATAAGACAGGAACTAGAGTTCAAGGTCAAGGAAGTGAACGCAACCCCATCAAGAAAGGATGTGAGGCAGCAGGTGGCGGCGCTTGCGAACGCCGACGAGGAGCTCATGGTTGTCGATGTCTTTGAAACATCATACGGCACAACCGAATTCTCCGGCAAGGCAAGGGTCTACAAGAACCAAGAAACACTCAGGAAGACCGAGCTCAAACAGATGATTGGAAGGAACTTCGGGGCCGGGGAGAAAAAGAAGCAGGAAGAGGCGCCGGCACCCAAAGAGGAAGAGAAGAAAAAATAGGATAGGGATGTGAATGGCTGAAGTGAAAAAGGAAGCAAAGAAGCCCGAGAAGAAAGGGCGCCCAAAAATGAAGAAGGGCAGTTATTACAAAATGGACGGCGCAAAGCTCGTGCGCAAAAAGTCATGCCCCAAATGCGGGTCCGGAGTATTCATGGCGCAGCACGAAAAGCGCTCGCATTGCGGAAAATGCAGCTATACGGAGTTCAAGTAAAGGGGGCCTCTCGTGCAGGCCTTTGCAAATTTTCTGCTCGATATTGGGCTGCTAACGCTGCCGCTGCTCTACGTGAAATTCATCGAGAAAAAGGGAATTTCCCTCCCTGAATTCGGGTTTTCCTCGAAAGGCATTTTCAACGATATGCGGCTTTCAGCAAAAATATTTATCGTGCTCCTTGCCACCTCTTTCGCGCTTTCGGCGCTGTTTTATTTTTCAGGGATAGGGGATTTCGGGAACGTCGAGAGCACGGTACAGGGGATTTTCTCAATCTCCCCATTTGTGGCCGGGTATTTTCTCATAGTGAGGGTTTTTGCAGAGGAATTCTTCTTCCGCGCATTCCTCGTCCCGCGGGTTGGCGTAATTCTCTCCAGCATATTTTTTGGCCTTGTGCACCTTGGGTATGGTTCAGTTGGAGAAGCCATCGGCGCCGCAGTGCTTGGGGGAATACTCGCTATTGCCTATAATGAGAAAAGGCAAATTGTCCCCAATTTCGTTGCGCACTTCCTCTACAACGCATTTGCCGTGATGATGATACTTTCCTACTAAGGTGGAGTGCTTGTGATGAAAACTATTTTGCTCGAGGTTGACAGGGAAAACCCCCTCAAAAAAACCATTCAGCGGGCTGGCAGGATATTGCAAAGGGGGGGAATAGTTGCCTTCCCAACGGAAACAGTTTACGGGCTCGGGGCAAACGCCCTTAGCAGCAAGGCTGTTGCAAAGATTTTCCGCGCGAAAAAAAGGCCTTTCGACGACCCGCTCATTGTGCACATATGCGACGAAAAACAGGCATACATCCTTGCGCAAAAAGTGACAATGCAGGCAAAAATGCTTATGGATAAGTTCTGGCCAGGGCCCCTTACAATAGTTCTTGCCAAGGCAAGAAAAGTTCCCTCCATCACTACCGGCAATCTTGGCACTGTTGCAATCAGGATGCCAAACCACAAAGTGGCGTGCCAACTGATACGCGCAGCGGGTTTTCCCATTGCCGCGCCTTCGGCCAACCTTTTCGGAAAGCCATCGCCTACGAGTGCAAAGCACGTGCTCGAGGATTTGGATGGAAGAATTGATGCAGTGCTTGACTCCGGGAGAACGCATATAGGGATAGAGTCTACTGTTGTTGATTTGAGCGGGAAAAATCCAGTGCTCTTGCGGCCTGGGAAAATAACCGCAGAAGAGCTGGAAAAAGTTATTGGAAAAATAATTATACACCCACTCGCAAAAGCGCTGCATGGAAAAGGCACTGCGCAAAAAAGCGGGGCATTGAAAGCGAAATCCCCGGGAATGCATTATAGGCACTATGCGCCCAAAGCGCGCATAGTGATTGTGCAGGGGGGCAAAAAAGCGGTGCGCAAAAAAATAAATGAATTGCTTGCGAAAAATAGCGCAAAAAAATGCGGAGTGTTGGCAATTTCGGCAAACAAGTACAGCGCATTTTCAGTGAAGCGCCTTGGGAAAAGCCATTTGCAGGCGGCAAAAAAGCTTTTCGGTTCCCTGCGTGAACTTGACTCCGAAGGCGTTGAAATTATATTCGCGGAAGGGCTTGAGGAGCGGGGAGTTGGCTTTGCGGTGATGAACAGGCTGCGAAAAGCCGCCGAAAAAGTGGTGAGGGCATGAGGGGCAAAATCGTCTGTCTTGGCATAGAGGGGACTGCACACACAGCAGGCATAGGCATAGTTGATGAAAAGTGCAGGGTGCTTGCGAATGAAAAGCACTCACACACGACAGGGCATGGGGGGATGATTCCGCGCGAGCTCGCGGAGCACCACTCGGAGCATTTTCCGGCGGTCCTCAAAGGCGCGCTGCAAAAATCTTCAATTGGTTGGAAAGGGATTGACTGCATCGGATACAGCGCGGGGCCGGGGATAGGGACAGCGCTAAGCTGCGCTGCGACAGGCGCAAGGATGCTCTCACTGCTCCACAAAAAGCCCTTGGTGCCGGTGAACCACTCCGTTGCGCACATAGAAATAGCGAAGGAAAAATGCTCTGCAAAAGACCCCCTCGTGCTCTATGTTTCAGGCGGGAACACGCAAGTGATAGGCTATGAAGCAGGCAGGTACAGGGTTTATGGCGAAACAATCGACATCGGGGTGGGAAACCTTCTGGATTCTTTTGGGAGAAAACTCGGGATTGGCTTTCCCGCAGGCCCGAAAATAGATGAAATGTATTTTGAGCGGAAAAATTACATTGAACTCCCTTACTCCGTAAAGGGCATGGACCTCGCGTTCTCCGGGCTCCTTAGCGCCGCGGCAATGAAGATAGGGAAAGTGGCGGAGAAGGATTTGGCTTACAGCGTGATGCACAACGCTTTTGCAATGGTAACCGAGGTTTGCGAGAGGGCGCTTGCGCACACCGAAAAAAAAGAGCTCCTGCTGACAGGCGGTGTCGCTGCCTCGAAGGCGCTTCAGCAAATGCTCTTGGAAATGTGCAGGGAGCGCGGGGTGAAGCTTCTTATATGCCCAAAGGAGTTCGCCCTGGACAATGGCGCAATGATAGCATGGACCGGGCTTCTCATGTTCAGGGCGGGAAGGCAGGTGCCTGTGGAAAAAGCTTTCACTGACCAGAATTTCAGGACAGACTTGGAAGAAGTGAACTGGATTTAGGAATAAACCACTTTAGAACTTTCTGCCTCAAACCCAGAGTCAGGCCTTGAGGAACTTCTCCTCTACGTAAAAATAAAGCGGAATCGCAAGCACCACTAGGAAAAGCAGCAAGTTGAAAGGGTATGGAAGCGTGTGCAGGCCCTGGTCATTGTATATTTGCGCTGAAATTATTATAACGAAAAGTATCACTATTTCGAGGACTGTTGCCTTGAGCGAGGAATTCCTCCTTATTGAATCATAGCGGTTTTTCCTGAAGGCGGAAGTGTAATTGTAGAAGTGCAGCACCGCATAAATGATTGCGGCGAAAATGAAGAGGTTGAACGGCGCCTCAAGGGTGTTGAACCTTCCGTCAAGGTAGAGGCCTATGCCTGCGACAATTATCATCGTGAGGAAAAATTCGACAACCAAAAGAGCGGAGTAATGGGCGTCCTTTAGCTTGAAGAGCTTTTCAAACGCCTTGTCCTTTATGAGGTAGGAAACCTGCCAGCCGAAGCTGTTTCTTGAAGCCATTACAAAAGTATGGGATTTGCATGAATTTATATGTTCCTGTTTGCAGATTAGCCTGAATAGCATAGACGTTTTTTGGAATGGCCAATGGGCCGACTGGAAATATGCGTCTGCAAGGAAAAAGCCAAAAGGCTATTCCCTTGTGTTGTGCACAATCCCGAGCTCCTCGTCGATTTCAATCGCGGTCTTTTTCATTTTCGCGAAGATGCGCTCTATGTCCTCCTCGATTTCCTCTATCGTGCGGAACATGGATTTCGAGCGCGAAATGTAAAAACGCCCCTGCCGAACTATGAGCCCCGAGCGCATGAGGTTGTTCAGGTGGTTTATTATCGAGCCCCTGCTCATGCCCACCCGCTCCGCGATTGCTGTGGATGTTAGGGCCTCCCCTTTCTCCGTTGCCTTGACTATTTCCTTAAAAACCGAAGAAGCCGTCTTTTCCCGGTCAATCGGCTCGAAAAAGCCGAGGGACTGGCAAATCCAGTCAAGCTCGTCGATTTGCTGCTTTGCAAAAGGGCGCTCCACTTTCCTTATAACTATCTTGAAGCCCTGCCTTTGCGGTTCCATGAAAAAAAGTTGCGGGAAAAAGCTTTAAAAACCCTTTGATTAAAGAAGTGTGTAAATGACTAAGGAATTTAGTCACTTTTCAGGTTTTTCTGGTGGTTTTTGATGGATAAGGGCGAAAATGGGCCAAAGCAAAAGCACCACGAAACGCATGAAAAGGCAGGGGGGCAAAAAGCGCAGGAAGCAAAAGGCAGCTTGAAAGATGGGGGAGAAGCGCAGGGGAAGAAAACCGTGGGCGAAGCGGGGCAGGCAGAAGAGCTAAGGAATCTAAATGAGGAGTACAAGGAAACCCTCCAGAGGCTGCAGGCGGAGTTCGAGAATTACAGGAAAAGGGCCGAAAAGGAAGGCTCGGAGTTCCTAAAGCTCGCCAATGCAAAGCTCATTGAAAATTTCCTCCCAATCGTGGATTCAATGGAGACCGCAATAAAGCAGGCGGAGAAAGCAGGCAACGCTGAAATGAAGGCAGGGTTCGCTTCCGTACTAAAGCAATTCATGCAAACGCTAGAGAAGAACGGGGTTCGCAGGATTGAGAGCACGGGAAAAAAATTCGACCACGCGCTGCACGAAGTCCTCATGGCAGGAAAGGAAGAAGGGAAGGCGGACGAAGAGGTGCTCGAGGAATTCCAGAAAGGCTACACCCTGCACGGAAAAATGTTAAGGCCTGCGAAAGTTAAGGTGAACAAGAGGGATGAAAAAATTGGCAATTAATCATTTATTTCAAAATGGAAAATCGGAGGGATGAAAAATGGGAAAGATAATAGGGATTGATTTGGGAACATCGAACTCGGCAGCCGCTTTCATGGAGGCTGGAAAGCCGAAGATAATACCGTCCGCCGAAGGGAACACTGTTTACGGAAAGGCATTCCCGAGCGTTGTCGCGTTTACAAAGGACGGTCAGCTCCTCGTGGGCGAGCCTGCAAGAAGGCAGGCAATCACGAATCCCCAGAGGACCTTTTTCGGGTTCAAGAGGAAAATGGGGACAGACCACAAGTACAAGGCAGGGGACAAAGAGTACACTCCCCAGCAGCTCTCGGCGTTCGTTCTCCAGAAAATAAAGAAGGATGCGGAGGAATTCCTTGGCCAGAAAGTCGAGAAAGCGGTCATTACCGTGCCAGCTTACTTTGACGACAACCAGAGGCAGGCGACAAAGGATGCGGGCGCAATCGCGGGGCTTGAAGTTGTGAGGATAATCAACGAGCCTACCGCGGCATCAATGGCTTACGGAATCGACAAGAAAAACCAGGATTTCAAGATACTCGTATTCGACCTCGGGGGCGGAACACTCGATGTCACCATAATGGAATACGAGCATGGAGTATTCGAAGTAAGGAGCACTTCTGGAGATACCCAGCTCGGCGGAAGGGACATGGATGATGCAATCATAAATTACCTTGTCAAGGATTTCAAGGCAAAGGAAGGCGTAGACCTCTCGAAGGACCACACCGCGATGCAGAGGGTAAACGAGGCCGCGGAAAAGGCAAAGATAGAGCTCTCAACAGTGCTCGAAACCGAAATAAACCTCCCATACATCACCGCTACGAATGAAGGGCCGAAGCATCTGCAGATGAAAATCAACAGGGCAAAGCTCGAAGAGCTCATCTCGCCTATTGTGAAGAGATGCGCAAAGCCAGTGCAGCAGGCGCTCGCTGACGCGAAAATGACGCCCGCAGACATTAGCAAAATAATACTTGTGGGCGGGCCTACAAGGATGCCGATTGTCCAGCAGTTCGTTGAGAAGGAAATAGGGACCAAGGTCGAGAGGGGAATAGACCCAATGGAGTGCGTGGCAACGGGCGCCGCAATACAGGCGGGGGTTCTTGCAGGCGAAGTTAAGGACGTGCTCCTTCTGGATGTTACCCCGCTAAGCCTTGGAATAGAAACGCTCGGCGGTGTTTTCACAAAGCTCATTGAGAGAAACACCACAATCCCTACCAAAAAGAGCCAGGTATTCTCAACGGCATCGGAAAACCAGCCAGCGGTTGACATACACGTCCTGCAAGGAGAGAGGCCAATGGCTTCGGATAACAAGACCCTTGGAAGATTCCAGCTTGTAGGAATACCGCCAGCACCAAGGGGGGTTCCGCAGGTCGAGGTCACATTCGATATAGATGCGAACGGCATTGTGCATGTAAAGGCGAAGGACCTCGGCACAGGAAAAGAGCAGAGCGTGAAGATTGTCGCATCGCAAAAACTAAGCGAAGAAGAAATAGAGAAAATGAAAAAGGATGCCGAGGCGCACGAAGCCGAGGACAAGAAAATCAAGGAAGAGGTCGAAACCGTGAACAATGCGGACGCGATGGCCTATAGCACCGACAAGGCGCTCGAGGAGATGAAGGGAAAAATCCCAGAAGGCAAGCTCTCTAGCATCAAGGCCCACAATGAGGAACTGAAGAAGCTTTTGGGCGGCGAGAAGAAGGATGCCGCGAAAATAAAGGCAAAGCTCGAGGAACTCAACAAGGAAGTGCAGCAGGCGAGCACAGAGCTCTACAAGAAGGCGCAGCAGGGCGGCGAGGAAAACCAGAAGCAGGGGAAAGGCGGGGATGGAAAGGTAGTCGATGCTGAGTTCACGGAAGAAGACAAGGAAAAGAAATGAGTCTTAAAGTGCTTCAACAAGGCGGAAGAAGGGTTAAATTCCCTTCTTCCTTCCACTTTCAAACAAGGTTTTTCCCATGCCAAAAGACTACTACGAAATACTTGGTGTTCCGCGCGGCACTGGCGCTGAAGAGATAAAAAAAGCCTACAAGGATCTCGCGAAAAAATACCACCCCGACCTCAACAAGGAAAAGGGCGCGGAAGAGAAATTCAAGGAAGTCCAGCACGCATACTCCGTGCTCGGGGATGCGCAGAAGAGGCGCAACTACGACCAGTTCGGAGCCGAATCAGAAAAATTCTCCGGCTTCGGCGGCTTTGACGCGGGCGGGTTCCAGAACGCCGAATTCGATTTTTCCGACATATTCGACTCCTTTGGCTTCGGCAGGGGGTTTTCGGATGTTTTCGGCGAACAATTTTCAGGAAGGCGCCATAGGGGGCCGAAGAGGGGCGAGGACATAGCAGTCAGGCTCAACCTCTCATTCGAAGAAGCCGCGTTCGGCGAGAAAAAAGAAATAGAACTTGAGAGGGTCGAAGAGTGTGAGAATTGTTCTGGCAGCGGCGCAAAGCCGGGCACCAAAAAAGAGGAGTGCAGTGTGTGCAGGGGCAGCGGGGTTGAGAGGCAGACCCGCAAGATGGGGCCTTTTGGCGTAATGCAGACGCAGACAACCTGCAGGAGATGCAAAGGCACGGGAGAGACTTTTTCAGACCCCTGCCCAGAGTGCTCCGGAAGAGGGAATGTGCGCAAGCGCAAAAAAATCACGGTTACAATACCCGAAGGGATTGATACAGGCCAGCAGCTGCGCCTCTCGGGACAGGGAAATTACGGCGAGCACGGAGCTTCGAGGGGCGACCTTATCGCAATAATCTATGTCGAGCCGCACGAGATATTCAAGCGCGACGGCGAGGACATTTTCATGGAAGTGCCGCTCTCGTTTAGCGAGGCGGCGCTGGGGGCGACCATAGAGGTTCCCACGCTCAAGGGAAAGGCGAATCTCAAAGTGCCTGCAGGAACCCAGCCGAGCACCGTTTTCAAGATGGCGGGAAAGGGGATAAAGGCGGTGAACGCAAGCCATCGCGGAGACCAGTACGTGAAGGCAATCCTGCGCACGCCTGAAAAGCTTTCCAAAAAAGAGAGGGAGTTTTTCGAAAAGCTCTCCGAAGAGGAGAGCATATCCAAGAGCAGGAAAAGCTTCTTCTCGCGGTTCAAGGACATGTTCGGGTAGTCAGAGGTCTTTTACAAAATGCTCTCCGAGCGCCACATAGCCGCGCTCCCGGACAACGCCCATTACAAGCTTTAAAATGCGCTCCTGTATTTGCGCCTTTTCAATTCCCGGGCTTGCCAGCCCCACTATAGGTTCATTAAAACTGCGAAGAGTCCTAGGGTCTCTTATCCTTACCCTTGAATAACCAGCCCTTCTTGCAGTGTTTTCGACTATTTCGGCAATGTAGCCGGACCACCTGCGCCCCGTCACACTATCGAAACTGGAAAGGGTAGGCTGGGAGCCCTTGGATCCCTGAAAGGTTTCTATGTCCACGCTTTCCGCAGTGAAATTAATCGGCACTTCAGCATGGAAAGGCATTATGTGCGTGTTAGGCCACGATTCGCGTTCCTGCATGGGGCCGGGGCGAAGATGCCTCACACAGAGGCCAACGGCAATTTTTGACTCTCCGACCGCAGAGCCTATTGCTATCAAGAATCTTCTCCTTTTTTTCCCAGGGATTTCGGTTGGCTTGAATGCAGTTATGAAAGGTACAGCATGCCTGTATTCATCCCACCTTCCGCTGTTTTTAAGGTACCTTCTCCATAAAGAGAACCTGGGCATGCGCCAAGCAATGGAAGCGGAAAGCCTCGCCACCCTCTTTTTCCAGGGCATGCATAGAAAATGCAGGTGATATATTTAGGGTTTGCTGCCAAATCCCTGGAAATGCGGGCAGTGAATCACTCTTTTAACCTTTATTCTATTGAATTTAATGAAAAGTGGTAGGCAATGGCAGAGCAGAACGAATTCCTTGCAATGGAGAAAAAGTGGCAGGCCAAATGGGAGAAGGATTTGGTTTACGCCTTCGACCCAAAAAGGAAAGGGGCGGTTTTCAGCATTGACACCCCTCCGCCGACGGTTTCTGGAAGGATGCACCTCGGCCACGCGTTTTCATACGCGCAGGCGGACTTCATCGCGCGCTACAAGAGGATGAACGGCTACAACGTCTTCTACCCGTTCGGGCTCGACGACAACGGCCTTGCAACCGAGAGGCTTGTCGAAAAAAGCAGGAACATACGCGCAAAGGACTTCACGCGCGACCAGTTCATAAAAATCTGCCTAGAGGAGACCAAGAAACACGAAGACCTCATGATAAGCGACTTCAGGGGCCTCGGGCTCAGCGTCGACTGGGAACTCCTGTACAGGACAATCGACAGCCTCGCGAGGAAAATATCCCAGAAAAGCTTTTTGGAAATTTACGCAAAAGGCAGGGCTTACCGCAAAGAAGCGCCGAGCATGTGGTGCCCCGCGTGCGAAACCGCAATCGCACAGGCAGAGCTCGAGGACATGGAGCAGGATAGCACCTTCAACGATGTCGCATTCAAGCTCGAGAACGGAAAGGACTTGGTGATCGCGACCACAAGGCCAGAGCTACTCCCGAGCTGCGTTGCGGTCTTCATCCATCCTTCGGACAAGAGGAAAAAGGAGCTGCTCGGGAAAAAAGTGCAGGTTCCGCTCTTCGGCCACTTCGTGAAAATATTAGAAGACGAAAGGGTTGACCCGCAAAAAGGCACAGGCATTGTGATGTGCTGCACTTTCGGGGACCAGACAGACATGGAGTGGTATTTTGCGCACAGCCTCGAGCTGAAAATGAGCTTTACGCACGATGGCAAAATGACGAAACTCGCGGGAAAGTACGAAGGCAAAAAAATAAAGGAAGCGAGAAAGGAAATCCTCGCAGACCTCAAGGCGGCAGGCCTTATGCTTTCGCAAAAGCCCATAAGGCACGCGGTGAAAGTGCATGAGAGGTGCAAGACGGAAATAGAGATAATGAACACAAAGCAGTGGTTCATCAAGTACCTCGACCTCAAGCAGGAATTCCTCAAAAAAGGGAAGGAGCTGCAATGGTTCCCAGAACACATGAGGGTGCGCTACGAGAACTGGATAAAGGGGCTGCAGTGGGACTGGAGCATCTCCAGGCAGAGGTTCTTCGGGGTGCCGTTCCCGGTATGGTACTGCAAAAAATGCGAAGAGATAATTGCCGCAGAGGAAAAGAGCCTCCCGGTTGACCCGATAGAGGACAGGCCAGCAGCCAAAAAGTGCCCAAAGTGCGGCTGCGCTGAATTCGTGCCGGAAAAGGATGTGCTTGACACGTGGATGACATCTTCGCTCACGCCACAAATAAATTCCAGATGGGGCGAGGACGAGAAATGGCACAAAAAGATTTTCCCGATGAGCCTGCGGCCGCAGGCGCACGACATCATAACCCTCTGGGCATTCAACACGATTGTAAAGGCCTACTTCCATGAAGGAAGGCTCCCGTGGAAAGACATAATGATTTCGGGCCACGCGCTCGACCCCAAGGGAAGGAAGATGTCAAAGAGCCTTGGAAATGCGGTGAACCCGGTTGAAATGGTGGAGAAATACTCGGCTGACATGCTCCGCTACTGGGCTGGCTCTGGCTCTCTTGGCGAGGACTTGCCGTTCCAGGAAAAGGAATTTGTCGCCGCAAAAAAATTCATGACAAAGCTAAAGAACGCGTCCTCGTTTGTTGCCATGAAAACATCAGGGGCGAAGGCGGAGGATATCACAAAGGAAAAGAAGAATATGCGCGAAACAGACAAATGGATACTTAGCAGATTCTGTGGAGTGAAAAAAGAGGCGACAAGGGCGCTTGAGACTTACGAATTCTCCAAGGCGCTGAATGCGCTCAGGAATTTTTTCTGGCTCGAATTCGCCGACTTTTACATAGAGCAAGTAAAGCACAGGGTCTATAGCGAAGAGGACAAGTCGGCAAAGGCGGCAAAAGCCGTGCTCGCGAAAATAAACACCGAGCTGCTCAAAATGCTCTCGCCATTCATACCGCACATAACCGAAGAAATTTTCCAATCGAGCTTTGGGGGATACGCAAAGGAAAAATCCATCCACCTCGAGCAGTGGCCGGAAACAGAGGAAGACTTGATTGATGGCAAGGCGGAGAAAGCGGGGGAAATCGCAAAGGACGTCATTTCCGCGATAAGAAAGCACAAGACCGGGAAGGGGCTTGCAATGAACGCCGAAATAGGGAATGTGGAGGTTTTCCTTGAAAAGGATTCCGAAAAGCTTTTCGAAAAAGTCAAGGAAGACGTCATGCAGACAATGAAAGTTAAGGGACTGTCAGTTTCAAAAGGGAAAGGCGGCACTGCGGTAAAAGAGGGGCTTGGGATAGAGATAAGCTGAAAGACTTAATTGTAACTTGAAAGGCAGTTGAGCGCCCAAAAAAGAATTGCGAAAGGCCATGAAAGCGGAAACATTAATAAAGATGGAAAAGCAAAAACAAACAGTGGTAAGATGGAAATAAAGAAGATTATTGCAGTGCTGGTGATACTCGCGCTCGCCTACCTCGCGGGGCAGCAGCTCGGGATTATAGGCGCAAACACGGAGAAGATAAAACAAATTGACAAAAAGTACGGGATAAGCGGGGCGAAACTAACTCCCGCTACGATTGATGAAGTGAGAAACAACTTTGATGATTTGTCTGGCATACACACAGCCAATGCAGATGAAGAGAATCTTTTTGACACAAAACGGGCACTCCTGAACATGCAGGAACAAACGCTGCTTTTTATTCAGGACACAAGAAAAATAAATTTGGAAGCGCCTAATTGCGCCCCGGGGGGGTATGCACAAAACGCAAAACTGCACGCAAGCCAGGCACTTGCTGATGCGAAGCAGGCAATAGATTACAAGAAAAAAATAGCCAATCTCAAGGGTTTCGAATATATCACGGGGGCAAGTTTTGACGCCACCATGAAAAACGTGGTAGAATCCCTAAGCGCCTCGGTACAGGCGCTCGAAGGGCTCTGCTAAGTGTTTTTATGGGACTTATAAAGCAGGGGGCGGAAGCAAAGCTCTTTGCCGGCAAATACCTCGGAAAAAAATGCGTAGTGAAAGTGCGCGAAGAAAAAAAATACCGCGAAAAAAGCCTCGATGAGAGGATACTTGCCGGGAGGATGCGCACAGAATGCGCACTGCTCTCAAGGGCGAAAAAGGCAGGGGTAAGGACCCCGATTATATGGAAAATCGATTTCAAAGGGAGGGCGATAACTACGGAGTACATTGCAGGGACAACGCTCAAAGCGGCCCTGCAAAAAAAATCCGGCAGCGGGAGGCTTTGCGGCAAGCTCGGCAGGGAAATAGCAAAATTGCACTCCGCGGACATCGTGCATGGGGACCTTACCACCAGCAACGTTCTTCTGCATAAAAACGGCCTGGTTTTCCTCGACTTCGGTTTGGGCGAAGTCAGCTCGAAAGTAGAGGAAAAGGCGGTTGATTTGCTCTCGCTCAAAAAAACTTTCCTCTCGACCCACTTCAGGATAGCGGAAAAGTGGGGGACCATCTGCAAAGCCTACTCCGAAGGGTTCGAAGGGGCACGGGAAGTGCTGGGCAAGCTGGAGGAAGCCGAAGGCCGTGCAAGGTATTATTGAGCTGGATTATAGCAAACCATGAAAGTTTTTCGGCATTTTGCATGGTTTGCTAGATAGCAGACCTGAAAAATCACCCGAATTACTTTATTGGTCTGCTATAGATGCCCCTTTTACTTTTCAAATTTTGAACAGCCAGCACCATTTATATACGTTTTTGTAGGGGATTTGGTATCCAGTTTTTGGAATTTGCTTTCGCTTTCCGACAGGGAGCGAAGGTGCCCGAGAGGGTTTTTGAAGGTTAAAGGGATTGTTGATAATTATGGGCAGAATGCATTCAGGGGCGAAGGGAAGGCACGGCAGCACGCCGCCAGCATCCAAGAAGAGCCCTGACTGGGTCGAGTACAAGGCCGACGAAGTGGACCAGATAATTCTCGAGCTCGCGAACTCGGGGCTTACCGCAAGCGAAATCGGGATGACCCTGCGCGACCAGTACGGCATCCCGAGCGTGAAAAACCTCACAGGCAAAAACATTGAAAAAATCCTCTCAAAGCACGGCCTGCAGTCGGACATTCCAAGGGATCTTCTGAACCTCATAAAGAAGTCCGTGACATTGCAAAGGCACATGGAAAAAAACAAGAAGGACCAGACGGCAAAGAGGGGTTACCAGCTAACCGTGAGCAAAATCCGCAGGCTTACAGATTATTATTCTAAGAAAGGGAAGCTCGCAAAGGACTGGAGATACACTCCGGAAACCGCGGCGCTTTTGGTGAAGTGAAGGTGGCTTGATGGCGCAGATTGTCGAAGAGAAGAAGGAAAAGGCAGGCCAGAAGGAGAAGGCCCCGCAGCCAAAGACGAGAAAGAAGGCCGGAGGTGACAAGTGGAAGAAGAAGGCATGGTACACGGTTATAGCGCCCGAGGAGTTCGAGCGCAGGGAAATCGGCGAAACGATAGCCGAAAAGCCTGAAATGCTCATTGGAAGGGTAATCGCGGTCACAGGAAGGGACCTTGCAAACCAGCCAAAAAAACAGCACATCAAGATCAGGTTCCGCGTCACTGGCGTTAGCGGCAACAAGGCGCTCACGCAAGCTTCCGGCCACATAATAAAGGAGGACTTCATAAGGAGGCTTTTGCGCAGAAGGTGCAGCAAAATAACTTCCGTGAAAAATTACGCTTCCAAGGACGCAAAGAAGGTCAAGATGAAGGTCATTATAGTTACAGAAAAAAGGGCTTCGGGAAAGCAGAAGGCCGGCATCAAGAGAAAATCCGAGGAAATGTCCAAGGCAATAATCGGCTCAATCGATTCAAGGAAAGTAATTGATGAAATTGTTTTCGGCACAATCCCGAACAAGCTCTACCCGGAGCTCAAAAAAATAGTCCCAATAAAGAGGATAGAAATAACAAGCTCTTCCGTATTCTGACGGTGTGTAAATGCCTGGAAACATTCCGCCATGGCAAATCGTTGCAGCAATACTTGCAGTTTTCTCTGCTGCAGCGCATTTCACAAAAGTGCTCAGCGCTTTGGGAATAGTGTTTGCTGTAATGGTAGGGATAATCGCTTTCGCTTCAGGGGGATTCCCCGCGTTCTTCACCCTCATAATTTTTTATTGCGTCGCGGAGGCAGCGACAAGGCTCGGAAGGAAAAAAAACGAAGGGCACGAGCAGAGGAGTGCTGGAAACATCATCGGCAACTCCATTCCCGCAATAGCCTGCCTTCTGCTCGGATACCCCATAGGTTTTTTCGGCGCGGTTTCGGCTGCGTTCGCGGACACCATTTCCTCGGAAATCGGGATGCTTTCACGGAAAAAGCCCGTGCTCATAACGACATTTAAGGAAGTTAAGAAAGGCACTGACGGCGGCATAACGGCGCTTGGAATGCTAAGCTCCGCTATCGCCGCTGCAATAATCGGAGCTGCTTATTATTTCATGGTGGCAAATTCTCCGAAGATATTTGCAATAATAGTTGTTTCGGGAATTGGCGGAAGCGTTGTCGACAGCCTGCTCGGGGCGGTGTTTGAGAAAAAGGGCAGGCTCGACAACACGCAGGTCAACTTCATTGCAAGCCTTTTCGGCGGAATCATAGCGCTCGCCCTCGCATGGGCTATTTGAGCTTTTTGGCCGCTCCATTTCCTGCACGCGGCAGAACCATAGCTGGGAGGGGTTTATTTGGCGTATATAACGCCCGCCCTCCTGTCTTATCCCGAAATAAGGTCCTCTCTAGAAATTTAGCAAGGTCTCTGGAATA
>CAYJWI010000006.1:0-55278 GCA_964373815.1 uncultured archaeon
CTCGCTCTCATCCCACAGCTAAAGCAGTGGGATTTCCCGCTCGCAAACGCTTAAAAATTTTAAGAGTGCAAAGCGAGCCAGCCCTAATTCCGCTCAGTTGCGGCCAAAACATGAAAAGGAAATATGGGGGGCCCACGCCTAAAGGCGGAGGCTTGTGTTGGGTTGGCGGCCAAAGATAACTTCAATAGAGAGCTTGCCGATGCAACAGGTTATTATTTTGGAGAATCGGTAATTATTGCATGGAAGAGCAGGCGGCAAGTGCGAAGGCATTTACGGAGAAGTTCAGGCAGGAGCTCGTGATCGCTGGATATAGCGAGAGGACAATTAGGATGTACACCCTCTATTTGGAGGATTTTTTAGAGTTCGCAAAAAAGGAGCCTGGAAAAATCGATAGGCAGGACATTGTGGGCTTTCTTGCAGGGATGAAAGGGCACGGTGCGTCGAATGCCACCTTGAGCCTTGTTCACTCCGCTCTCAAGTTCTTTTTCCACACTTACCTAAAGCTGCACGTGCTTGACGACATCAAGACCCCGAAGAAGGCCAAGACCCTCCCAATCGTGCTTACAAAAGACGAGGTGCGTGATTTGCTGAAGGCGGTAAAGCTTGGAAGAAACAGGCTATTGATACAATTCCTCTACTCCTCGGGGGTTCGTGTTAGTGAGGCTGTGAACATGAAAGTTGATGAGATTAACCTCAAGGAGAGGATGGGAAAGGTTACCTCTGGAAAAGGGGCGAAGGACCGCATAATTATCCTCTCGAAAACCTGGTGCAGGATTGCCAAGAAATACCTTGACCGCAAGAAGGTGAAAAGCCCCTTCCTCTTCTCCAAGAAGAACGGCAAGCCCCTCTCTTCCGATACCGTGCAAAGGATTGTGAGAAAGGCCGCGAAAAAGGCGGGGATTGGAAAGGAAGTGACGCCGCACACCCTGCGCCACAGCTTTGCAACGCATCTGCTCGAAGCCGGGGAAAACATAAGAAAAATCCAGGAGCTCCTGGGCCATAGCAACCTCAACACCACCCAAATCTACACACATGTCTCAACAGAGCAGCTCAAGAAAGTTGAAAGCCCGCTCGACAACCTGTAAACAAGCTGCAAGCTTTAGCCAAAATTCCCCGGCCCCGCACTTCCGATAATGGGCCTAAAGCCTAGCAGGGCAACCACCCCCTACTGTTTTTTCCAAGGCTAAAATTTTCTTATGTAGATGGTTACGATTTTTTGCGGGGTTGTTAGGTGGCGGCGCTAAAACAAAAACTTGTTATGTAGATGTGGGTGTGTTTGGTGGTGGTTAGTGGTTTTTTGGCTGTTTAACAGAACATTTATATATTTCTTTCAATTTACTATTGTCAAATATTCTAAATAGGGAGGGTGAACAATGACTTCAAGACTTTCAAAACTGTTCGGGATGGATATTTACACATCAACCGGCGAGTACAAGGGCAAGGTTTTCGACCTTGTGATAAACCTTGAGAAAGGCAGGATAGAGACAATAACGACCGAAGCTTTGAGGGCCAGGACCAAGCAGGAAGCTAAGAAAATAATAAGCGAAAAAAGCATTCCTTACAATAGGGTTACGGCTGCCAAAGACATCCTTGTTGTCGGGCCCATCGCGCGGGCTGAAGAAGAGCCACAAGAACAGCTAGCACAGCACAGACACGGCATAAGAAGGTACTAGATTTTACCTCTAACCAAAACGCCAAAAACGAAAACCAGCCGTTTTTGGCTTATGTTTATAAATTCTACATAAGACATTTTTGTAATAATAAAACACATTATTAACGGAACTGTGGGGTCTCCTGATGCTTAAAGGTTTTTTCATCCAGTACAAGTTCATAATTCCTGAAACTACGAAGCATTCTTCCTATACGTACCAAAAACTATTTCGTGCTTTGTATGGGTATACCCAGAATGTCACGAAATCCAACGGAAAGACCTATCACTACCATCGCAAGGGCATTCTTTCGGAAATTCCCTACATCCGCCCGGGGAAGAATTGCGTGATCATCCCCCCTAAATCTTTCGGGTCGCTTGATACTTTCTTCAAGACAGGGAAAAACCCGGCGCATTATTGGCGCTCGAAGGGGAATTGGAAGGCTGTTTTTTACATGGATGAGAAGGACCTTGATGAAAACCAGGTAATTGGCGCTATAAAGGAGCAGATTTCGCGCTCTTTCCAGGAAGGAATAGAGGTTGTGCCTGTGCCCAATCTTGACGGGCTTGCAGAAAAGGTTTCTAAGGGGGAGCAGGCTTCGCAGGAGAAGGTAAAGCTCGCGCTCAATGAGGCGGAGAAGATTGTTTCAGGGCCTTGGTTTAAGGACATTTATGCAAAGGATAAGGATTTGAAGAAGTTTTACGACAACTACAAATTGCTCAAGGGCTGAAGGGTTTATTTTTTTAAAATTTTATAACTAATAACTTGGTGAACAGTGGCTTTTATTTGGGCGTTTGGAAAGCATTAAGCTGTCTGTTTTAGGCAGTTTGCTTCGCCTCTTCTTTTGCCTTCTGCTCGTTTCCGCGCTTTTCGCGCACCTTTAGTATGACGTCCTTCTTGCGCCACTTTTTCCTTCCGCCCACGTTGTTTGTCTCCACGAGCCCTACATCGACAAGGGTTTTTATGTAAGGGTAGAGGCTGCGGTCGTTCTTGTAATCCATCGTGAAGAGTTCCTTGATTCTCCGCAAAATTTCATCCATCGAAATCCACTCCTCAAAGCCGAGCACCGTGCAGATGTGTGAAGCCTGGGTGTTTTCATTCAGTTTCACGTAATCCCAGATGCTGTGGATCTCTTCCACCTCTTCCTGGAGGTGGTAGATGCTTTGTGTTTTTTGCTCCGGGGCACTTTTTTCCCCGATTCCGGGTTTTTGGAATAGTTTTTTTATAAAATCCACTATAAACATGTTAGTAATTACGTAAAACAGGTTTAAATAATTATTGTAATTGCACCACTTACTAGTTTTATTGATTGTAATGCTTTAATATGATTGTAATTACTAATATTGTTTAGTTGATTGACGTAATTATTATTAATTTTGTTTATTTTTGTATGTTTTTAGCAATTTTAGATAGAAAAGTGAGCTCATTTATCAGCCTAAAAAACTATAAAATATTAATTTAGATTAAAATTATCCGTAAGTGAGTTAGTTTAAAGGCATTATTTTGACCATAGTTTTATTTAAGTGAAATTGTAAGCGCGTTTTAGTAGTAATTCCAAACAATTATCCCTTCGCGAGTCCATTAAACAAAGCGCAATTAGGATTTCGAATATGTCACGTTATTTTTGAGCGGGTTTTAAACTAATTACTTTGCCCTAGTTTGGTTTGTAAATAGCTTTTGGCCCATAACTAGTTAGAATTAGGTTAAAATGATAGCGGGGAAAGGATTTGAACCTTTGACCTTCGGGTTATGAGCCCGACGGGCACTCCTGGCTGCCCCACCCCGCTACTATGCTACAAAAAATGGTCTTGCAAACCCTTTATTAACCATTTGATTGGTTAAAAGTAATTTATAATGCTTTATTACTGAAATTAAAGCTTATTTTAGCCTTTAAATTTTATTTATAGTTTAATTTGGCCTCTGTTGCGTTGTTTTTAGTTTTTCTCTCTCTTTGCAATATGTCCAAGAATTTGTGTTTTTATGCTATTTTTCTAAGGCCTTCAGCTTCTATTTTGAGCAGCTCTATTTTTTTCACAAGGTTCTTTACCCTTCGCTTGTTGTCCACGGCTTCGAGGGCCTTCCCGTTCTCCGGGTCCTTGAAGTTGTACTCCGCGGCTATTTCAAAGGGGTATTCCGCCATCCCCTTGCCGGAGCTGAAGAAGTCATGGCTTCCCTCGAATTCCATGGTTTTTTCGAGCTTTGTTATCTCTTCTGCCTGCCTTTCAAGCAGTATTTCGGCTATCCTTGAGTTCTTTATCTCCCAAGTGTAGGAGTACCAGCCTGTCTTGTTGTTCTTGGTCTTCTGGTAGCAGGCTATGCCCCGGTAGTGCAGCCTATTGAGAATCGTCCTGATTTCGGTCACTTTGAGGGGGAGCTTTTTGCCTATTTCCTCATCTGCTACCGGCCTCTTCTTTTCCGAGCATATCCTTACAAGCTCTATAGAGTAATCCCCTGCAATGGATTTGAGAAAGTCCTGTACAATGGAATATTCGTAGATTTTTTTGAGCGGGGGGGATGCCATATAACCTTCTTCCCCTCCAATAATTTTTAAAGTCCATATACCATTCAGCCTTTTGACAAAAGGCCGGCGAAAAGGCTGGATACCGTGGCTTGGGCCACAGTATCCATAACAAATTTCAAATAACCAGCCCTTTGGGTCGGAGCGCTCATTCAAGCTTTTTGACTTTCTTCCCCTTCTTCACTGGTTCTACCCAGACCTTGGCTTTTGGGAATGTTTTTGCGAGCTCTTCGCCTTCGAATGCCCGGTCGAGGAATACCGCGAGCGCGGCGA
The DNA here is from genome assembly GCA_964373815.1 of uncultured archaeon. GTDB lineage: Archaea > Iainarchaeota > Iainarchaeia > Iainarchaeales > Iainarchaeaceae > UBA10205. The sequence goes on from CAYJWI010000006.1 coordinate 4,441, forward strand.
TTTCCGAATGCGGCTGCAATGTTACAGACACATTGTAGTCCGCTTTTTCGTAAACCTGCCTCTCGACCTTTTGCGAACCAATTATCACAAGGAGTTTTTCGTGCCTTTTAAGTTCGTTCTGGGCTTCCTGCACAGGGATGCCGTACATGGTAAGGTGCACTGAGGCAAACCCGAGTTTTTTGTAGTGCGAAAGCCTCTCTTTCCAGTCATCGAAAAACTCAACGCCGGCCCCCTGCCCCCATTTGGAATTGATTTCGCCCAAGGTGCGCTCGATTGCTTCGTCCTTTTCCCCGATGATCTCAATCTTGCTAGCGCCAAACGCCCTTGCCACAAGGCAGCAGTGGCTCGTTACGCGGTAATCGCGGACATGGCGGTGGCCATAGCGCAGGACTACCAGTTCTTTTGGCATAAAACCTTTTCCCCTAACACCTGTTTTTATTCATTGTTTGTTTACATAATTAAGGTAAGCTTGCAAGTTGTGTGGTTGAAATGCTTGACATCCGCTTCGTTCGGGAAAACGCCAAAGAGGTGAAAAAAAACCTCGAAAAAAGGGGCGACAAGGAAGCGCTCGGCTGGCTCGAAGAGCTGCTAGAATCCGACAAGGTTTACCGCTCCGTGCTCCAGGAATCCGAACAGCTAAGAAAGGAGCGCAACGAGATTACTGATGAAATAAACAAGTTGATGGCCCAGAAGAAGGGCTTCAAGCAGAAAGTCAAGGAGGCAAAAGGGCTCCCGGAAAAGATAAAGGCGCTCGAGAAAAAGGCGGCCCCGCTCAAGGAGAAAATCGATTGGCGCCTGATGCGCCTGCCGAACATCCTGCACGAATCAGTCCCTATTGGGAAGGACGATTCAGAGAATGCCGAGGTTCGCAAATTCGGCCAAAAAATTTCAAAGAAAGAAATGCCACCCCACGGCGAGGTTTTGGAGAAGAACGGCTGGGCTGATTTCTCGCGCGCGGCAAAGACCTCCGGCGCCGGGTTTTATTTCCTGAAAGGGGATTTTGCCCTGCTCGAAATGAGCTTGATAAGGTATGTTGTAGACGAACTGGCGAAAAAGAAATATTCCCTCATAACCCCCCCGCTTATGATGAATAAAGCCGCGTATGAGGGGGTCACTGATTTGGCAGACTTCGGAAATGTTATGTACAAGATTGACTCGCAGGATTTGTATTTGATAGCAACCTCCGAGCACCCGATGGCTGCGATGTTCCGTGATGAGATTTTTTCCGAGCCGGATTTGCCGGTAAAGCTTGCAGGCGTTAGCCCGTGCTTTCGCAAGGAGATAGGCAAGCACGGAATTGACACGCGGGGGCTTTTTCGGGTGCACCAGTTCAACAAGGTAGAGCAGTTCGTCTTCTGCAAACCGGAGGATTCATGGGCACTGCATGAAGAGCTCATGGAAAATGCTGAAGGAATATTTTCAGGTCTCGGCCTTGCCTACCGCGTGGTCAACATTTGCACAGGCGATATTGGCACGGTAGCGGCAAAGAAGTATGACTTGGAGGTCTGGATGCCGCGCGAGGAAAAATACCGCGAAGCGGTCTCGAACAGCAACTGCACCTCCTACCAATCAGTGCGCTCTAACATAAAGTTCCGCAAGAAGGACGGCACCAAAGAATACGTGCACACCCTCAACAGCACCGCGGTCGCTACCTCGAGGGCGCTGCGCGCTATTGTCGAAACTTATTACGATGGCGAGGTTCTGAAAATCCCGAAGGTTTTGCAGCCTTACATGAACAATGCGAAGGAAATAACCCCAGAAAAAACTTTCAGCGGAAAATGACTTTCAAACAATTTCCCTAACTACCAGTTTTTCGCCAGCCCAGCTGTAAACATATTTTTTGAGCCCGCTGCCTATTTTGCTCCACTCGAATATCCCGCCTTGTAGGTTTGCGGCGTTATACCCTTTGCGCGTAAGAAAATCCGCCGCCGTACTCGACCTGCCCCCTGTCCTGCAGATGCAGATTATCTGCTTCTCTTTTGGCAGTTCTGAAAACCTCCCCGCAAGCTCCGAGAGCTCAATCCAAGTATGCGGCTTTACGCTGGTAAATTCGACCTCTTCCCTATGCCTCACGTCAAGCAAAACAGCGTCTCCCCGGTCTATGCGCTTTTGGGCGTCTTTTGGCAATATTTCGCTAACCATTATGTATTATCCGCAAAGTAACGTTAAAAAACGCCTTCTAAGGCAATTATTGTCACGTGGGCCCATAGCTCAGCCTGGTAGAGCAGCGGCCTTTTAAGCCGTGTGTCGAGGGTTCAAATCCCTCTGGGCTCGCCACAACCTTTTTCTTTTCTTTGACAAGAAAAGAAAAAGCTTGGCCAAAAAGAAAAGTGTAAAAAACGCGAGCCAAAAAGAAAAAGAACCAATAAAATGTTGGTGAAAAAGAAAGAGAAAAAACTGCGTGAAAAAAATGCCCGCCGAAAAAAACACCAAGAAATCTGTTCTCCCAGAAAAGGAGGAAACTTCTTCCAGCCACGCTCCGCAGCAGCAGGAGATGAAGGAGCACTGGCCTGACAATACTGCAAGGAAAATAATCGAGGCAAAGGGCGAACTTCCACTTTACACTGTTGCCGCTGGCATTACCCCTAGCGGCGTTGTGCACATAGGCAATTTCCGGGAAATAATGACTGTCGATCTCGTGGCGAGGGCGCTGCGAAAGCTCGGCAAAAAGGTGCGCTTCATTTACTCGTGGGATGATTACGACGTTTTCCGCAAGGTGCCCGCAAATTTCCCAAAAAAAGAAATGCTCGAAAAATACCTGCGCCAGCCGATAGTAGATGTCCCAGACCCTTTTAGCTGCCACAAGAGCTATGCCGAGCACAACGAGAAGATGCTCGAAGACGAGCTTCCATCAATAGGCATTGCCCCGCAGTTCCTCTACCAGGCAAAGAAGTACCGTGCCTGCGAGTACTCTGAAAGCATGAAGAAAGCCCTTCACGCAAAGGATGAAATCAAGGTAATTCTGGACAAGTGGCGCGCAGAGGACCTCGAAGGCGAGTGGAACCCTGTGCGCGTTTTCTGCTCGGAGTGCAACCGCGACACAACCACAATCACGGATTACGATGGCGATTACTCGCTCACATACTCCTGCGAGTGCGGCTTTGGGGAAACTTTCGATTTTAGAAAGAAGGGCATAGCAAAGCTGCAGTGGCGCGTTGACTGGCCAATGAGGTGGGCGCACGAGAAGGTTAGCTTTGAGCCTTCTGGAAAGGAGCACTCCTCGCAGGGCGGGAGCAACACGACCGCAAACGAAATAGCAAAGCAGGTTTTCGGTTTCGAGCCGCCGTTCCACATAATGTACGAGTTCATAGCAATCAAGGGAACCGGCGGGAAAATGTCGAGCTCTAGGGGGAACACTGTGGATTTGAAGGAAATGAAATCCATCTACGAGCCTTCAGTGATACGCTACATTTTTGTCCGGCCCATGCCGCCAAAGGCTTTCGAGATTTCTTTTGATGCGGACGCCATAACCATTTACGAAGCATTCGACAGGCTCGAAAGGGTGTACTTCGGCGCCGAGGCGCCTGACAAGGAGAACACGCTCGAACAGATGAAATCGCTATACGAGTTCAGTGCCGTGGAAACACAAAAACAAATGCCTCTCCAGCCGAGCTTTAGGCACGTCACGACAATCCTGCAGCTAAACCTCCTCGACGAGGCAAAGACTTACGCTTATTTCATGGAGGGGGCGAAGACAAAGTTCGACGAAAACCGCCTGGCAACGAGAATCTCCTGCGCCAAGAACTGGCTCGCGAACTATGCGCCAGAGCAGTTCCTCTTCAAGGTGCAGGACTCCGTACCGGACATTGCCCTCTCACTTTCAGCTAACGAAAAGGCTGGCCTGAAGGCCTTTGCGGATTCCATAAAGGATTCGACGGATGAGGAAAGCACGGCTTCGCTCTTCAAGCAGGCATCGGAAAAGAATGATGTCGCCCTGCCAGATTTGTTCCGTGCCTCCTATCTCATGCTGCTCGGAAAAGAGAAGGGCCCGAGGCTCTTCCACATCATTTCAAACATCGGCATTGAAAAATTCCGCAGCCTCGCCTCCGAGCTCCAGACAAAAAAGTTAGTGGTAAGGGACAAGCCCAAGCTTCCGGGTTTGGCCGAGCTCTCGAAGGCGCTGGATTTTTCCATTGCGAAGGACTTGAAGGAAAAGTTCCCGTCCCTGCGCGTCGGCGTTGTGCTCATTGACGGAATTGACAACGCGATGAAGGATGATTCCATAGCGAAAATGCTGCGCTCGGAAGAGCAGTCTTTCAAGCAAAAGTACTTCGGAAAGGACATGGCCTCGATAAAGGGCATAAAGTCATGGAGGGAGGCATACTCGGCTTTCGGCGCAAAGCCTAAGGATTACAAGTCCTCGGTGGAAGCCCTCGCTAAAAAGGTGCTGAAGGGGGAACAACTGCCTTCGATTAATTCGATAGTTGATTTGGGCAATTGCATTTCAATAAAGCACGTGCTACCTGTAGGCAGCGAGGACCTCGGAAAAGTTTCCGGCGGCATAAGATTGCGCTTCGCAGATGGCGGCGAGCCTTTTTCGAAAATCGGCTCATCCGAGAACGAGCCACCTGAAAAGGGCGAAGTGGTTTATGCGGACAGTGCGGGTGTTCTCTGCAGGCGCTTCAACTGGCGCGAATCTGAGCGCACAAAGCTCACGGGGCAGACAAAAAAAGCGGTGCTTTTCATAGAGAGCCTGAACGCCGATGACTCCCTCGAGGAAGCGGTAATAGAGCTCACTTCTCTTCTAGAAAAACACTGCAAGGCAAAAGTGAAAGTATTTATTATTTGAATTTCCAGGCTATTTGCGTAAGGTATTTAAAGTTCTCTAGGGGGAGATTAAGTCAGAGTGGGCCCATAGCTCAGGCTGGTAGAGCACTTGATTCTTTCAAGTTTTATTGCTTAAGGAAGGTGCGGCTCTTAAAATCTTTACCGGTTTGGGTAAAGGTTGGAACGACCAAGGTGTCGAGGGTTCAAATCCCTCTGGGCTCGCTTTTTTATTTACTTCAAACCCATAATTGGTATGGCAGAACAAAAGGCCAACCTCAAGAAGTGGGTTGAGGAAACTGGGTTCTCAAACCCTGTTAAACTGGCAAAAGCAATGAACGCTATGGGCTTGCCTTTTAAACCTTATTTTAGGTAAGTTCTTAGTTTAATGGGACAGTAGCTTAGCCTGGGAAAGCACTCGACGGGCACAAGCATGTCTTTGGTGGCTTGTTTTGCCCGGGTGAAGCTGAAGATAGGGCAACGGAGCCTCGTTGTTAATCTTCGTTGCTTCCATCAGGCACCGAGTTATCGCGAGTTCAAATCTCGCCTGTCCCATTTTTCCTTTTTTTAGCAGAATCTTCCCCGGGCCAGCCGAAAAAAATTAACCTGCCTTTCCGCGTTTTCCATCGCTTTTTAATTTGTTTTCCCTCATTTATTCTTGGTGTTTTTGGTGCGTTCCCGAGTTGTTCTCATTGTTTTACTGCTTATTATTTTATCCTCGCTCTCGCTTGCCGCGGCTCCTACTGTCACTAGCAGGACAAACCCGAGCGGCTCTTGGGGGAACTCGTCAGCAATAAGCGTTGACGTTTCTTTTGCCAGCGCGGAAGGCTATAGCTATATTGTCGACGCTTCCCCCTCCACGGAGCCGGACACAACTGTTGATACCACGAATACCCATATTTCGCTCGGTTCGAAAAATGACGGCACATACTGGTTCCATGTGAGGGCAAAGACCTCTTCTGGCTGGAGCGATACCGCGCATTTTGAACTGAAGGTTGATACAGGCAGCCCTTCAAGGCCGACAGGCATGAAGGCAACTTCCCAGCCGGATGGGAGCGTCTTGATTGAATGGGTGGCATCCGTGGATCCGCTGTCAGGGGTCGCGTATTACAATATCTATAGGAGCACATTGCGCTTTGTCTACGATTCAGCCCTTGGCTATAACCGCGAATTCTCGATAAGGGACCCCGTCGCAAAAAAAATCGGCGCCAACATCACCGGCACTTCCTTTACTGATTCAAATTTCGTGATAGGGGAGGGCTACAGGTTCCACTACAAGATACAGCCAGTGGACAATGCCGGAAACGGCGGGAACACAAGCGCCGCCATTTCCACCCTGACCACTAATTTCTGCAACCTCGTCCTCTCGCTTGAAGCCGGCTTCAAGGACGGCAACATTTCAATGGCCCTCACTTCAGACAAAAAATTCAAGAAAGGCCAGCTCGTGGTAAGGGATCCGGAAGGAAAAGAGGCCATTTTGGCCACAAACCTGCATGACATAAACTCTTACTCGGCAGGCTATTCGCTTTCCGGAAAAGTGAACGGCGACTACAACATTTCCTTCTCTGCAAACGACGAGGACGCGGTGAAATGCATTGCGGAAAAAGTTTTTGTTTACGATACTTCCGCGCCTGAAGTAGAGATACTTTCCCCCACCGCCACTGGCGAGCTTTCAGGTTTTATAAAAGTGAAAATCAAGGCTTCCGAGAAAGGGACTAACCCTTCAGGCATAGCGAAGGTTTCGCTCTACCTCGAGAAGGCTGATTCAGAGCAGCTCATAGCGGATGCAGCGCAAGAAGATGGGGATTATGCTGTTGACTGGAATACCCTTAATTTTGAGAACGGCCGTTTCAAGGTCACTGCAAGGGCTTTTGATAGGGGCGGTAACAAGGCCGAGGCTTCAAAGACTTATACCATCAAGAACGTGTTTTTCGCAAGGATTGGTGCTGACAGCGACATCGCTGGCGCGGAGGCGAAGAGATTAGAGGCCCTCGATTTTCTCAAGGAGAAGCAGAAACTTAGCATAGACGTTTCAGCCCCGCAAGCACAGCTCGCTATAGGCGATGCAAACCTCGCTTATGCAAAGAAGCTTCTGGAGCAGGGCCTCTATTACGAGCTAGCCTCGCAGGAGGCAAAGGCGGCAGGCGCGGTATATGCCGGGGTGAAGGGCTCGCTCTTTGTGACAAAGCACGACTCTGCCAATTACACCTACAACAAGACCCAGCTTGACGTATTCCTCGAAGCCGCGGGACTTGACCAGGCAAGCAGGCCAGCTGCAAAGAAACTTATTGAAAAAATGAAACCGGAAAGAAGCCTTGAGATTCTGCAGGTAAAAGGCACGGGCGATGGAAACGGCTATTATGTTGCCAACATCGTGGTTTCCTTCACGAACACTGACCGGAACTCTGTTTCGGTCAAGGTTGCGGAAATAATCCCCAAAAGGTTCACGGACGATGCCAACAAAATCTCTTCCCAGGAAAGATTTGAAATATTGAGAAGGGACCCGGTAATAGTGTTCTCGCCAATCGATGCCAACAGTGGCGCGAAGGTAGAAATAATTTACGGCCTTAAGCAGAAGCTGACCAAGGCGCAGGCTGATGCATTCATTGTTTCAGGGGTAATGGATTACTATGTTTCGCCGCCGATAATACTACCACAATCTACCAACACAGCCTCGCTCAAAAACCAGCCGCTCTTGAACGTTTCCCCAGTCATTCCAGATCTCTCGTCCCTAAAGCTTGACAACGGCAACATTTGGATACTTGGCGGCGGTGTCGTGCTTGTGCTGGGGATTCTTTTCGTGATGTTTTTGCTTGCGGCTTTCGGGGTTTACTACTTTTTCATAAAGAAGAAAAGGTGAGCTTCTTGCATTTACGGGAATTCCTAAAGTCCACTGCAAGGGAAGTGGACACAGAGCTCAAAAATTTTTTTCCGGAGAGAATTTCCGCAGGTTGGGTTAGCAGTTCCTTGGGCCCACAAGAATACCAGGTGGACCTCAAGGCTTCCCAGAAAGCCGTTTTCGAGCCAATATGGGAATTCCTCTCAAGAGGGGGGAAGAGGTGGAGGCCTGCGCTCTTGCTTCTTGCGTGCGAATCCGTGGGCGGCAAAAAGAAGGATGCCATGCCGTACACCGTAATACCAGAGTTAGTGCACAACGGCACTATAATGGTAGATGATGTAGAGGACGGCTCCGCATTGAGAAGGGGCAAGCCCTCGACGCACATACTCTACGGGATAGATGTCGCGGTGAATGCCGGCAATGCAATGTACTACCTTCCGCTCGTCAAGTTGTTCCGGAAATCAAAGCTTTCGCCTGAAAAAAAAGCCATGGTTTACGACATTTACTCTCTTGAGATGCTAAAGCTCTCTTTCGGCCAGGCCATGGACATTTACTGGCACAAGGGCAACTCAAACGTCAATGAAAAGCAGTACCTGCAGATGTGCTCGTTCAAGACAGGTTCGCTCGCAAGGCTCTCGGTCGGCCTCGGCGCGCTGCTCGGCGGCGCTTCGAAAAAGCAGGCGGATGCGCTTTTGGATTTTGCCACAAGCATAGGCATTGCCTTCCAGATACAAGACGACATACTAAACATCAAGCCCGAGACAATCGGGTGGGGCAAGGAAATTGGGGATGACATAAAGGAGGGCAAGAGGACGCTCATGGTTATACACGCGCTCTCGAGGCTGCCTAAAGCAAAAAAAGACAAGCTCATCCGTACGCTTGACGAGAGGCAGAATTCGGATTCGGATGTAAGGGAAGCGATTTCATTCCTCGAACAGACAGGTTCTATCGATTACGCGAGGGTTTTTGCGAGGCGGCTTGTCAAAAAAAGCTGGCAAAAGGTTGACAAGAGCCTGAAGGGTTCGCCTGCAAAGTCCATGCTCAAGGAATTCGCGGATTACCTTATAGAGCGCAAGATATAGCCTTGCCGCTCTTGCTTTTAAAAAGTGAAACTCCTGCAACTTGGAAAAAACCCTACCCAATAAAAGCCTATATTTTTTTTGCCGACTTTAGGCCTCGTCGTACTCTTTTTCAACCTTGCGTATAACTATCCCCTTCTCCGAGATTTCGAGCGGGTGCAAATCCTCAGAGTGCCTTGTCGCGCGCATTTTGCGGATATGCATTGTCCTGTTGCTCCTTGTCCCTATCCCGATGTAGTGCAGAACTATTACCCCGTCAACGACATATTCCTCTATCCCGAATTTTCCGAACTTGTTCGCGCCTTCCGCAATCTCGCTTGTCATAATGGTTGTGACACCTATTCTCATGAGCAGGTATGAGAGCTTGAGTATTGCGTTCCTCACTTCGGTTTCGTGCTGGAAATTGAACCCAAGCGCGGGGATGGAGTCTATCACAAGCCTCTTAGCGCCGCTCCTTTTCACGGTCCTCATTATTTCCAAAAGCAGTTTGTCTATGTCAAAGCCGGTTGCCGGCATGGAGAACTCCTCCTCGCTTGGCATGCCTATCCTTGCGAGGCTGCCATCGATTATGTGCAGAAGGTTGCTCTCCTCTAGCTTGCGCAAATCCCAGCCAAACCTTAGCATGTCCTCCCTAATGAGGTCCGGCCTCTCGTCAAGGGTTACGTAGATGCCGGGTTCGTTGTACTTTTTCGCGCCGTTGTAGACATACTGGATGCAGAAAATGGTTTTTCCCGTTCCGCAGCCGCCTGAAAGGAGAACTGTCCTGCCTTCGGGAAAACCACCCTCGAGCAGGTCATCAAGGCCTGCGACTCCTGTAGGGACGCGGTTCATGGTTCCACTGTATAGTTTGAATTGAACTTGTATTTATAGCAAACGGCAAAAGTAATTTGGCCAAAAAACCCCAGAATGGTTTAAGTAGTTTTCTGTGGGCTTTCTTTTTATGAAGCACAGCATCCTGCTCGTCTTTGCGGCCCTTGCCCTCTGCCAGGCAGCCTTTGCAGGCCAGCTATACATATTGGACGTGGCAAATGAATCCACCATCCCCTCGCCTGTTTATGCGGGCGATCTCGTGACCCTTACCCTTGATGTGAAGAACATAAGCGGCAGCGGCCAGGACGCTTCTGACATCAACGTTTCCATAGAGCTAAACAGCAATGACTTCGAGGAAGTCAAGGTCTCGGAAATGATAGGCGCGCTCAAGGCGCAGGGCTCGAAGACGGTTTCCCTAAGGTTCCGGATAAAGGAAACCGCCCTCCCCGGAAGCTACAAGATCTCGGTTTTTCTCAACTACAAGAACGCCCTTACCAAGATTTCACAGAGCGATGACATAAACATCAAGGTCGAGACATGCAGCATACTAAAGGTTGATGACATTGCGCTAAGCACCTCCACCCCGCACAACAACAGTGTGCTTTCCATTTCTGCCTCGATAAAGAACATATGCTCGGCCCCCGCAAGGGATGTGAGCGTTGAACTAAAGCCGCAGACAAACACTACAATTGCGCCTTTCATAGTCGCCTCCGGCACTTCAAAAAAGCTCGGGGACATAGGCCCTAATTCCTCTAAGAGTGCGGATTTCTCGATAGAGGTCAGCAACGATGTAGAGGCAAAGGCGTATGTTTTCTCGATAGATGCGAACTGCGATGGCTGCTCGAAGGCATTTTCCAATTCCTTCTCGTTCCTCGTGCAGGGAGCCCCAGAACTCGTTTTTTCCAACATTGAGTACTCGGTTGACGATGCGACCTCCAATGACAAGGAAATATTGCTGGGTAACAATTTCACACTTTCAGTGCAGCTAGACAACATCGGCAAGGAGAAGGCGAAAGCAGTCGAGGTCTCAACGGATTTCGGCACAGCGATTGTGGGTACTTCTAAATCTTTCCTCGGAAACATCGACCAGGATGATTCCGGCGCCGCGATTTTCAACCTCAAGGCTTTCGCGCAGGCAAAACCAGGCAAGCACGAGGGCACTATAACGGTTTCATACATAGACGAAACCGGGCAGAGGCAGCAAATAGTAGAGCAGTACTCGCTCTACGTCAGCGAAGCTCCGGCCCCGAGCCCAGTGCTTTACATAATAATCCTGGTGCTCTTGATTGCGGCCCTGGGCATTGTTTATTTCATTGTAAAGTTCGTGTTCAGGCAGCTTGCAATCAGGAAATCACAGTCACGATGATGAAATTATCCTTCCTTAACCTTTTCAGGAGAAAGACAAGGACCTTGCTTTCCGTTTTCGGGATAGCGATAGGCGTTGCGGCGATAATAGTGCTTGTTTCAGTGGTGGACGGCTTCACATTGCAGTTCGATTCGGTGATTGGCCAGTACAAGGGCATAACAGTTTATGAGAAGGATGCACAGGGCCAGGTTTTCTCGAAAGTGGACGCTTCTTTCGAGCAGAAAATAGAGGGAATGCCGGGGGTGAAGGCTGCAATTCCTGAAATATGGGTGTCGCCTAAAAAGATTGACGAGAAGGACATAGGGCTTGACAGCTTCAGCCCTCCGAGCGTTTACGGCCTTGACATAGGGAAGTATTTTTCCACGAATGCAAAGGGCTGGGTCGGGGATGTCGAAAAGGGCCTCCCCCTAAAATCATCCGACAGCGGCCAGGTTTTGATAGGCAAAAAAATAGGGAAGGATTTCCACAAATTCGTGGGCGCTCCGATAAAAATTGACGGCAAGGCCTTCAAGGTAAAGGGCATCCTTGCAGGGGAGAGCGACTTCATACAGAACATGGTTGTCATGAACCTTTGGGACGCGCGCTCTATAAGCCCTCTTGACAGCGGCAAAATAACTTCGCTCACCGTAACCCTCAACGATGTTTCGCAGGACAAGAAAGTCGCCGGCCTGATAAAACTGATGTATGGGGAAAAGCTCCAGGCCTTCACACAGGCAGAGCTATCGGAGCAGTTCACGGGAATAATAGGGAATCTAAGGCTGCTTGCTATAGTTGTCGCGCTGATTTCAAGCATTGTCGCAGGCATCGGCATTGCAAATACAATGCTCATGAGCGTTCTCGAAAGGTTCGGTGAAATAGGCGCCCTGAAGGCAGTGGGCTGGACAAATGGCAACATACTTTCCATGATACTTTTCGAATCCCTCTTTCTAGGCGCATTCGGGGGGTTTGCAGGCCTCACTTTGGGAGTCCTTGTAGACCAGATTCTCGCCTCTGGCGGAGTTGATTATTACATTTCCCCAGTGCTTGCAATTTCGAGTTTTTTGTTCGCGGTGCTGCTCGGGGTTTTTGCCGGCATCTACCCAGCCTACCACGCATCGCGGCTAGACCCGGTGGAAGCCTTGAGGAGATGAGTGTTTATGGACAAAATCCCGATTGTGGAGCTAAAGGATGCGGTAAAGGAATACCATTTGGGCGAAACAGTTATAAAGGCGCTAAACGGCGTCTCACTCTGCGTTGAGAAGGGCGATTTCATGGTGATTGTTGGCCCTAGCGGCTCTGGGAAGAGCACGCTAATGCACATAGTCGGTCTTCTGGACCATCCAAACAAAGGCGAGGTTTTTGTGGATGGAAAGCGCATAATAGAGCTCGACGACTGGCACCTTGCGATGCTGCGAAGAAACAAGATAGGCTTCATTTTCCAATCCTTCAACCTCATACCTACCCTGAGCGCGCTCGAGAACGTGCTAATACCAACCGAACCGCTTCCAGGGGGCAAGGAAAACCTTGAGCAGCGCGCAATAGCCCTGCTAAAGCTCGTTGGCCTCGGTGACCGTATGCTGCACAAGCCAGATGAGCTCTCAGGCGGCCAGAGGCAGAGGGTTGCGATTGCAAGGTCTTTGATAAACGACCCGGAAATAATTTTCGCAGACGAGCCTACCGGAAATCTCGATTCGGTTACAGGAAGGCAGGTAATAGAGCTCATGCACGACCTCAACCAGAATAAAGGCAAGACTTTCGTGCTGGTGACGCACGACCCCTCGATACTCGAGTACGCGACAAAAAAAGTCTTCATACTCGACGGAAAAATCACAAAAATGGAGCACAACAAAAACCCGAAGAGGAAAGGGTGATTGAAATGCTCAAGCTAAGCGCGCTCAATGTTTCAAGGCACAAGGTAAGGTCTGCCCTCTCAATTCTTGGGATAATGCTCGGAGTGGCATCCCTAATTGTGCTCGTTTCGGTTGTTGACGGAATAAGAACTGAAATACATGACGCCTTCAGCAAGGCGCAGGGCGCAAGGGTAACTCCGCTCAAGGCAACGGACCCTGTTTACAATTTCCTCGACGAGAAATGGGGTGGAAAAATAGAATCCGTGCAGGGGGTGAAGGTCGCCGTCCCGGTAATAATCCAGCTCGCAAAAACCATTGACGGAAAACAGCAGCCGCTCTTCAACGGCCCGCGCTTTCTCGGAATAGATTTGGTAAAACAGTCGACTGCCACGGGCTCTGGCTTTAGCGGCGAACTACTTGAAGGAAGGGACTTCCGCCCATCAGATAATGGCGTTGCGCTGATCGGCAAAAAAATAAAGAAGGATTTCCAGAAATTCCTCGGCTCGAAGATAAAGGTGAACGGCAAACAACTCACAATAATGGGGGTGTATACGACCGGCTCGGACTTGCTCGACAACTCTGTCCTGATGCCGATGGACGATGCACGGCAGACCGCCAATTTCCCAGCAGGGAAAATAAGTTATCTGAATGTCCAGTTCAACAACCCCTCGGAGGACCAGAAGGTCGTCGAAAGGATAAACCTCATTTATGGCGATGAAATCCTCGCAAGAAGCCTCAACGATTTTTCGAGCCAGTTCGGCTCTATTTTTGACAGCATCACAGCGCTTGTGGTGGTCATTGCATCCATTGCGTCCATTGTCGCATCGGTGGGCGTAATCAACACCATGCTAATGAGCGTTCTCGAGCGCTTCCGCGAAATCGGCGCCCTCAAGGCGGTCGGATGGACGAATTCCAACATAATGAAGATGGTGCTCTACGAATCCCTTTTCATAAGCCTTCTTGGCGGCGGGTTCGGGGTAGCACTCGGAGTAGCACTTTCGATTCTAGTGCAGGGCTTTGGACTTACAACCTCACTCTCGCCGTTCCTTCTAATCGGCTCTTTTGCCGGTGCGGTTGTAGTGGGAGTCATTGGCGGAATATACCCTTCCTACGTTGCATCAAGAATGGACCCGGTCGAAGCCCTGCGCGCGGAGTAGAGGGTTTATGCTTTGGGCGATTTTTAGGAAATAAAGCCATGGCCGGAGGTTTTTGCGGCCGAGAGAAAATTTAGCTGGCAAGTGTAACTATTATTTGCAGCCCGTGCATCGAAACTTATTTCCTGTAAACTTCTGTTACGCCCTTTATCCCAGAAATCTGTTTTTTTATTTTTTCGAGCTGTTCGAGGTTTTTCAGCCTTAGCCCGAATGCACAGGTGGTCATGTTGGACGCAGAGGCATTGGCATTTGTGTAGGACACAACTACCTTGTTCTGCGAGAGCACCTTGAGTATTTCCTTAAATGTTCCCAGCCTGTCCCCTGCTTTTACTAACAGCTCTATGTCATAATATTCGCTTCTATGCCCCCACTCTACGGGCACCTTTTCGCCTGTGAGCTTTTTTGCCTGTGGGCAGTCGGACCTGTGCACGGAAATTTTCCTCTTGGTCGTTCTAAGGCCAATGACACCATCTCCCGGAAGGGGGCTGCAGCATTTTGCAAGCCTTACCTTGTTGCCTAATGTCTTCACTGCGCTGCCAACGCCTCCGAAGCTTTTTGTGCTTTCCCTGCCCTTTTGGATGTTTAGCTTTGCCATTATTTTCTGCTTCGCTTTCCCGGTTTTTGCGAAAGTTAGCCAGTGCATTTTCGGGGATTGCTTTTGGGAAGTTACAATCTCGACAACATCGCCGTTCTTTATATGCGTGTTGAGGGAGACCATGTTGCCGTTTACCTTTGCGCCGCTGCACTTGTCCCCTATGTCAGAGTGCACGGCATAGGCAAAGTCTATGACACTCGCGCCTTCTGGAAGCTCTATTACCTGCCCCTTTGGTGTCATTGCGAATATTTCCTTCCCAAATATGTCTGCGTCAGTGTTTTTTCCTGAAGAACGCTCCCATTCGAGGACCTGCTTTATCCACTCTATTTTCTTGTCGTACTGCGTGTCCTTCTTCTCGCCCTTGTACCTCCAGTGCGAGGCAATGCCGAGCTCCGCAAAGTCATCCATCTCCTTTGTCCTGATCTGTATTTCGACGGGCACGCCTTCGTGTGTGTACACGCTTGTGTGCAATGACTGATAACCGTTCTCCTTGGGCTTTGCTATGTAGTCATCGAACTCCCCGGGAACAGGCTTCCAGATGGAGTGGAATATCCCTAGCGCCTCATAGCAGTCCTTAATAGATTCCGTCATTACCCTTAGCGCGACCATGTCGTAAATCTGCCTAATCCCTACCTTTTTCCTCTTCATTTTCGCGTAAGTGCTGTAAACTGTCTTTGCCCTTCCGCTAACCGAGGATTTTATTCCGGCGTTTTCGAGCGCCTGCTCGATTTCCTTTTTTGTTCTCCCAACTTCGCTTGTCGTCTGGCTTGCTATTAGCTTCATCGCCCTTTCAACTTCAAAGTATGTTTTTGGGTGCTCATGCCTGAATGCGAGGTCGTTCATTTCCGAGCTTATGGAATAGACGCCGAACTTGTGTGAGAGGGGCGCATAGACCTCTTTTATTTGTGCGAGTAGGGAATCCCTGTTTTTTTGCGGCGCCTGCTCTATTTTCCTCATCTTTTCGAGCATTTCCGCAAGCTGGAGCATTACAACATCAGGGTTTGTAGTGAGAACTATGAGCATTTTTTTTGTCAGGCTCTCTGTTTGCTCCGGGTTTAACAGCAGCGCTTTCTCGAACCTTTCCCTCGCCCTTGCAAACTCTATAACTTTCGCCCCAAGTGCCTTCTGCGCGGATGCCTCATCTATGATGGCGTCCAAAAGGTTCCCGAAAAGTGCGGCTATCACGGCATTTTTGTCAAGGCCGAGCCTTAGCACCGTCCTTGCAATACTCACATTGTTATCTAGCTCTTTTTCCGCGGAAAAGCCCTTTGCGGAGGCTGTGCCCAAGACAAGGCCTATGGCCTTAGAGGCTTCATCGTGCGAGCCGAAGGCCGATGCGAACTCATCTAGGAAAGCGCTTCTTTCGGCGGAAGATTCCATAACTAAACCTTCCGGAAACCCTATTTTAGGCTTTTGCTGCGGGAGCTTTTGAGGCTATTTTAACGTTTTTTCCAATTCCCGGTTGCGGCCTCAAAATCGCTATTTGCCCCCAAACCCCCTTCTTCCGTGGGGCTTGGCCATGGCTTTTATTACCATGCATCCATTCCTTTATTTGCAGCCCCAAGAGTGGTTTTTATGGGTTACTACCTTTTCGTGAACTTCAAGACCTACGAGCAAGGCACGGGGAAGAATGCGCTCGCACTCGCAAAGCTCATGTCGACTTTCCACACAGGCGAAGTCGAAATAATCCCTGTTGTGCAGGCAGTTGACCTAAGGCCTATAGCGGACGGGGTTTCGCTCAAGATTTTTGTGCAGCACCTGGACCCGGTTTCATTCGGCTCTAATACAGGCAGCATTCTCCCGGAAGCGCTCAAAAGCGCGGGCGCGCATGGCTCTGTCCTAAACCACGCGGAGAACAAGCGCGAGAACGATTTTGTCGAAAGGGCGGTGAAGCGCTGCCACGAGGCGGGGCTCAATGCAATGGTCTGCGCCGAGAATCTCAAGCGCGCGCAGGAAGTCGCAAAATTCTCCCCGGATTTTATTGCGGTTGAGCCCCCGGAGCTTATAGGGGGGGATGTGAGCGTTAGCAGCGCAAAGCCGGAGCTGATTTCAGATTGTGTTAAGGAAATAAAAAAAATAAACCCGAAAATCGTCGTCATCACGGGGGCGGGGATAAAGAACTCAAAGGATGTCGGGAAGGCAATAGAGCTCGGCACCAGCGGCGTATTCGTCGCCTCGGGAATTGTCTGCGCAAAGGATAGGGAATATGCCCTGCGAGAACTCGTAAGTGGTTTTCCTACGCGCGACCCTAAAAAAGTGCAGCCGTGAAGGGGTGTTTTGGCAAACTGTTTTTTTAGGCGAGAAGCGCAAAAGGGCCAAAGCACTCTTCAGACAACTATCCCTTTCACAACAGTCGGCTTTGCGCCGTTCTTCTCGTATTCCTCTATTCCCCTCTTGAGCACAATGAGCCCTAGCAGCGCGCACTTTATGCGAGTCTGGATAATGTTTCCCAATTCCGCGAACAATTTTTCCTTGCTGATTTTTTTTGCCTCGGAAACTTTTTTCCCTTTCACCATTTCAGATAAGAGCGCTTCCGACGCGACGCTTATTGCGCACCCGCTGCCGTAAAATTTTATGCCCTCTACTTTCCCATCCGTGATTTTTACCGTGAAGGTGACTCGGTCCCCACACGTAGGGTTCCCCCCGTCTGATTCGAGGTCGAATTTTTCAAGCCTGCCCTTGTTGGGCGGG
This sequence comes from uncultured archaeon, assembly GCA_964373815.1. Classification (GTDB taxonomy): domain Archaea; phylum Iainarchaeota; class Iainarchaeia; order Iainarchaeales; family Iainarchaeaceae; genus UBA10205. The sequence continues at coordinate 21,568 of CAYJWI010000006.1, forward strand.
TTCTTGTAGAGTTCGAGTATTATTTCGGTGTAAATGCTGTCCTCGGCCGGCTTCATGTTCAAACCCTGAAAACTTTTTTGGCCTGCTCCGCGCAATCCGCAAGCAAATCAATGTCCTCTTTGGTGTTGTAGATGTAAAACGACGCCCTTGCGACGCCCTCGACTTCCATTTCGTGCATCAACGGCTGGGCGCAGTGGTTTCCTGCGCGGATTATCACTCCGCTCTGCCCCATTATTTCGGAAACATCGTGCGGGTGCACTCCCTTTATGTTGAATGAAATTATGCCGGTCCTCGGCCCTGTTTTGGGCCCGTAAACCTGCACGCCTTCTATTCCTGAGAGCCTCTTTAGCCCGTGCTTTAAAAGTTTTTGCTTGTGGCCCTCGATGTTTCCAAACCCTATTTTGGAAATATAATCAAGCGCCTCGCCGAACGCAATTCCGCCAGCAATGTTCGGGGTGCCGGCCTCGAATTTCCACGGAAGGCTGTTCCATTCCGCGCCATCCAATGTAACCGAAGAAATCATATCCCCGCCAGTAAGGAAAGGCTCGAGCCCATTTAGCGCTTCTTCCTTGCCGTAGAGCACCCCGACCCCTGTAGGCCCGAGCATTTTGTGCGCTGAAAACGCAAGGAAGTCTGCATTTATTTTTTTTACGTCGATTTTTAGGTGCGGTGCTGCCTGGCAGGCATCAACTATGAAATATGCGCCCGCCCCTTTCGCCATTTTCGAGATTTTTTCCACGGGGTTTATGGTGCCGAGTATGTTCGATGCCATTGTAACAGAGACAATTTTCGTCCTTTCAGAAATGAGTGATTCGAGGCTTTCCATATCAAGTTTTCCGTCAGAGGTGATATTTGCATACTTCACTTTCACCTTCTTCCTTTTCGCGAGCTGCTGCCAGGGCACTATGTTTGCATGGTGCTCCATTTTGGTGAGCACTACCTCATCCCCTTCGGAAAGTTTTTCCCCTAACGAATATGCGAGCAGGTTGATGCTCTCTGTTGCGTTTTTAGTGAAAATTATTTCCTCAATTCCTTTTGCACTGATGAACTTCGCGGTCTTTGAATGCGCATCTTCATAAGCCTCGGTTGCCTTGAGGCTGAGGGCATTGAGCCCCCTGTGGATGTTGGCATTGTAGTTTTTGTAGAATTCCATTTCCTTCTCAAGGACCTGCAGTGGCTTTTGCGTGGTTGCGGCGTTGTCGAGGTAGGCAAGCCTCTTGCCACCAAGCTTTTTGCGCAGTATAGGGAAATCCTTGATTATCTTTTTCACGTTCATAAAATTCTCAAAGGCTTTTTTCTATTATTGCCTGTATTTTGGTTTTCGCGGCCTCCGCGAGCCTGAAGGCGATGCTCTCAAGAAAGCTCTTCACGATGGTTTTCCGCGCCTCGTCTTTTGGTATTCCGCGCGATTCGAGATAAAACAGCTCATCATCCTCAATCCTTGCAACAGTTGCCGAATGCGTTGCCTTGACATCGTCGGTCTTTATCTCAAGGCCAGGTATCTGGTTGCTGCTCGCATTGTTCCCAAGAATCATGGCGTGGCATTCTAGCAGCGCGTTCGTTTTGTCCCCTTCGGGCTCTATGCGTATCATCCCATCGAAAACGTTCCTGCTCTCATCTAGGAGCGCGGAGTTGAAAACGCAGTGGCTAGAGCTTGCGGGGGCGCGGTGTATTGTGGAATAATTTAGGTCGAAGTGCTGCTTGTTTTTTGCAAGCAGGAGGCTGTACTCGTTTGCGCAAGAGCCGGGGCCTTCTAGGATGTTCGAAGTGTTTGCCCTCACAAGCTCTCCACCGAACCAGGAATTGTTGTTGGTTAGCGATGCGTCCTTTTCGACTATGCACTGCTGGCAGGTTATTTTCGCGCCCTGTTCAAGGTGTATTTTTGCAAGGCCTATTTTTCCGCCTTCGCCTATGTGAATTGTTTCGCAGCTAAGTGTGCCACCATTTCCCACAATTTCCTCTATTATTTCTGATTGCACCCGCGGCTCTACTATTATGAATGACTTGGAGCAGGAGTTTTCCTGCATCTGAACCGAGAGCGAAATCGTTTCGCCTTCGCACTCCTTTCCTATGAGCACCACAAACCCTGTGTTGAAGTTGGCGTTTACGAACGCCTCGAACTGGTCTTTTGCGCTCTTCTCTTTGGAAATTATTTCGGCCAGCTTTTGCGGCATTTCCAATAGCGCCTTTCCCAAAGGGATCACTTTTGCCCCTTTTCCGGACTTGATTGAAACCTTCGGCTCGCTCCCTTTTGCAGGCGCTTTGAGCAGCTCTTCAAGCCTTGGTATGCTCGTGTACTTGCTTTTCTTCACGGGCTTTGCTAGAAATATTTCGTGGTTTTTTTCCCGGTACTCTGTGAGCCATTGCGGGCTGTTGGGAAATGCCCCTTGGGCAAAAGCAGTCTGCTGCACCCCGTTCACCCAACCGAGTTTTCCATTTCCATTTCAATTAGCCTGTTCAGCTCTACCGCGTATTCGAGCGGAAGGGTTTTTGTGAAAGGCTGCATGAAGCCAAGCACTATCATTGCAAGCGCCTCAGCTTCGGTAAGCCCTTTTGAAGTTAAATAGAATATCTGGTCCTCGCCTATCTTCCCCACCTTTGCCTCGTGCGCGATTGTCGCTGTCGGCTCATCTATTTCGACGTAGGGGTAGGTATCTGTGCGCGAATCCTTGTCAAGCAGCAGTGCATCGCACATCACATTGCTCTTTACGTTCTTGCATCCCTTGAGAACCTTCACAAGGCCCCTATAGGATGTCCTTCCCCCGTCCTTGCTTATGCTCTTGCTCGTCACTTTGCTCGTGGTGTTTGATGCAAGGTGCACGACTTTTGCCCCCGCGTCCTGGTGCTGGCCTGCCCCTGCGAGCGCAACGCTTAGGACTTCGCCCTTCGCACCCTCGCCCATGAGATAAATTGCAGGGTATTTCATTGTGACTTTGCTTCCCAAATTTCCGTCAACCCATTCAACTGTCGCGTTCCTGCAAGCAAAAGCCCTCTTTGTAACAAGGTTGTAGATGTTATTCGCCCAGTTCTGCACCGTGGTGTAGCGCACATGCGAGCCTTCCTTTGCAATCACTTCGACGACGGCAGAGTGCAGCGACTGCGTCGAGAATTTCGGCGCTGTGCAGTTGTGTACTGCAAGGCCATTTGCAGTGTAGCTCTCATCTTCTCTTACTCCAAAGTTGTATACGTGCAAGCCGGCCACTTCTTGTGGTTCAACTGATTTTATAGGCGCGTACATGTAATCCTCGTCCATGGTAAACATGGTTGCCCTTTTTTTGCCTGAAATGTTTTTTCCAGCCTCTATTCCGACCATTTTTCCGAATTTTTCTAAATATTCGCCGCCTATAACCACTGCATACATAGTTTGTCTTGGTTTTCCTCTTTCCTGCTTATTTATGGATGATGCTATCCCAAGCCTCAGCAGTATTTCCCTTGCCTGCATTGCAAGGGTTTTGCTTACGGTATTTATCCTGAACATTTCTTTTGTCCCCCATTTGTATTTTTCCAGCATGTAACTGCCGTCTCCGTTGAACAACCCTTTTATGAGTTCAGCTTGTTTTTCAGGGGCTTCAAGCATCATCCATTCCGGGATTGTTTTTCCCAAGGACCCTTTGCCGAAATGTTCAAATATCCTTGTTATTTTTGCGCTTGAAACTACTACGGAATGGCCATTATTTTTCTCATGTATAGGTTCGTAAACTTTCTCTACCCCAAGTGCATTCTTTAGGAGTGTTTTAGTATCAGCTATGTATCCCTGTTCATTTACATTGAAGGAAAAATGCGTGTAAAATCCCCTGTCGGTGCTTCCTTCAGCAAGGAAATATCCAGCCAGCCTAAAGAATGACGCGTCTGATTTGATGGCTTCTTTTGTTTTTACATACTGCCCTTTATTGCCGCCAAGGCTTATCTCAAATTCGTGGTATGGGTTGGATATTATTTTTTTGTTTATGGGGTAACAAGCGTAATCCCCTGCGTGCAGGCTCTTTGCAGCAACCCATTCCGGCTTGAAAGACCTGTTTCTCTCATTTATGCGTTCCCTTTTGGCTATAAAGAAAGGATGCTCTTCTGTAGCTTCGATTGTGGATGTAGTGTCCCCGTACACGTTTATTCTATAGAGTTTTCCGTCGTAAGGGCGAACTTGCGTAAAGTAAACTTCCTTGTGCTGGCCTTTGTGGGTGAGAACCTTTTCCCCTTTTTCTATTCCCTCTATGGGTTTAACCCCATTTTCTGTGCGAATCTGTGTTCCAGCTGTAAAACAGCCTTCGACGTAATGGATCTGCGAGCCTTCATCCGCGATTATGAGCGTTCTCTCGAACTGGCCGAAGCTCTCCGCGTTTATCCTGAAGTATGCCTGCAGCGGTATGTCAACCTTCACGTTCTTTGGCACATATACAAACGAGCCGCCCGACCACACCGCGCTGTTTAGCGAAGCGAACTTGTTGTCGTTTAGCGGAATCACTTTGCCGAAATGCTCTTTGACTATTTCCGGGTATTGCTTTAGGCCCTCATCCATCGAGAGGAAAACCACTCCCAGCTTCTCCAAATCCTCCCTAATGCTGTGGTACATTACCTCTGAATCGTACTGCGCGCCCACGCCTGCCAAAAACTTCCTCTCCGCCTCGGGTATCCCGAGCCTTTCAAAGGTTTTCTTAACTTCCGCAGGGACCTCATCCCAGCTTTTCTTGTTCTCGCCAGATGCCTTCATGTAGTAAATTATTTCATCAAAATTTATTTCCCCAAGGTCCGCGCCCCACTTGGGCATGGCCTTTTCCCTGAACGCCTTGAGAGCCTTTAGCCTGAATTCGAGCATCCATTGCGGCTCGCTTTTCAGTTCGGAAATCCTGCGCACTACATCCTCGCTAAGCCCCTTGTCGAATATTGTCTCGTAATTTTTGGTGCTGTAGCTGAAATCGTACTTGGAGTAATCCGTCTGCGAAAGCGCCCGCTCCTTTGCCCTTGAATCAGTCATGCTTTCGCCTCCAGCCTTATGTCCTTGTCCTTTAGCATCTTCGAATAGCCCTTCTCCTCGAGCTCCTCGGCAAGCTCCTTGCCTCCTGATTTCACTATCCTTCCTTCGTACATCACGTGCACGAAATCCGGCTTTAGGTAATTCAGTATCCTCTTGTAGTGCGTAATCACTATAGCGCCGAAATCATCCGAGCGCATCCTCTCGACTGCTTCCGCAACGAGCTTTAGCGAATCTATGTCAAGCCCTGAATCTGTTTCATCCATTATCGCCATTTTGGGTTTTAGCACCATCATCTGCAAAATCTCCGCCCTCTTTTTCTCGCCGCCGGAAAAACCGACATTGAGCTCCCTTTCGGCGAAGTCAGGGCTCATGCGCAGCTCCTTTGAGGCTTCCTTTATTTTTTCCCTGAACTTGACAACGCTTGTTGTGTCGAGCGGGTGCTGCGCCTTGTATGCCGCGTGCAGGAACTTGCTGAATGAGAGGCCGGCTATCTCGAAAGGGTACTGGAATGACAAAAACAGCCCGGCCTTTGCGCGCTCATCAGGGCTCATGCCCAGAATGCTTTTGCCGTCAAAAACAATGTCGCCTTTGGTGACAGCGTACTTCGGGTGCCCGAGTATTACATTAGAGAGCGTGCTTTTCCCAGAGCCATTCGGCCCCATTATCGCGTGCACCTCGCCCTGCCTCGCCCTGATGCTTACGCCCTTGAGGATTTCCTTTCCCTCAATGCCTGCGTGCAAATCAGTGATTACAAGTTCTTTTGCCATTTCCAACAACTCCTATCCGACCCAAAAATAAGATTAAATCCTTTTCACGTTCGCCTGCGCGAGTATCTGCTCGGAGGCATCAAATTCCTTGCACACGACGCACATGCTCTGCACGCCCTTTCCTGACTGCACAATCGTCTGCGCCATTTCCCGAATTTTCACGAGGTCATGCTCATTGAACTTGTGGTTGCCCCCGCGCTTGTGCTTTAGGTACTGGCACACTGCGGCCTCGGTTATCCCGAGCTTTTGCGCAACCACCTTGCGCGCAACCTTTTTCTCGTCGATTAGGTACTTTGCAATCTCCCTTCTCACGGCAGGGAGCACTTGCCAGCTTATTATATCGCAGGGGAATGTCAGGCCCATAAAAACACCATAATTAACAATTGTTAATGAGACTTTAAATAGCTTTGGGTGCATCGCTCAAAAGCCCCCTATCCTGGCTTTAAACTCCCCCAAATACTGCTTTTAGGTCGTTTTATGAGGCTCTCTCCCAGCTATACAACAAAGCTCTACTCCAACAATAGGGGCGTTCGGATTTTTTCATACCTAAACATATATATCAAAGGAAAACGTACTGATATTATGCAGCCAATCAAGATATTTTTCCACTCTGCTGACGAGCATTTTGTCAGGGGGCTTGTTTTAGGGACCGCGATTCTCATTAAAGGCAGAAAAGGCCCATCCGAGGCACAGCGCTTTAAGATGAGTGGCAAAGAACCCCAAGTAGAGTTCGAATCAGAGCGTTATAGTGGAAATATCAGGGCTGCTTTTGTTGATTCGGGGCACTTATCTAAGCTGTACGATTTTTACGAGGTGCTCACAGTCAAAAACTGGCAAAAAAGAGGCGAGAAAAAACCGGCGCTGGCTGCCGAGTCAATGAAAACCCGTAAAGGCCAACAAGGGATTCTTGTCACGCCGTTTAAACTGACCCAAGTCAAAAAACCGCAAACCGCAAGAACTGGCCAAAGGCGAATAGAAGTAAGGCCCAGCGACAATATAGTTACTGCTTCATTCAGCGGATTCTTACGAAGTGGGCTTGACCCAAAAAGATTGGTGATTGTAGCTCCAAGTTCTGTCGAGCACCTCATAGATTCCGCAGCCAGAAAACCTGTTCCAAGAAAGGTACCAGAACATCTTTCCCCAAGAAAACCCATATTCAAGCAAGTTCACTTGGGCCTTGCTGGCAAACCAGTTGGGCACACAACCTCAATCTGGCATCCGATAGCGGGGGGAGGAAGCGGATTCCATCTCAGATTCAAAAAAGTCGGTCAGCGGCAATACGTTCCTGTGAGCAGGAAGCATAGGCCAAGGTAAGACAAAACCAAATAGAAAAAGCGGCCAACGACAATCTAACGTGGCAGCATTGAGGAAACCTAAACTTCTCTTGGTGCCCTCGCTCCCAGTTTTTTAAACAGTTCGGCACGCTTTTACTTTCATGAGCAGGCTTAAGGAAATGAAAATTGTGCAGGAGAAAAAGGGGATTTCCGGGCTTGTTTACACAGCGCTGGGCGCACTTATAATTCTCGGCGCGCTCGCAATGGTTTACTTCGCGCTCTTTGGGAAAAACCCCAACGACGGCTCCAAGCCTTTTGACGTTTCAGCGCTCGAATCAGGCGGCCACACAAAAGAGAACCCCGCCGGAAAAATCAGTGTTGTCGAGTTCTCCGATTTCCAGTGCCCCGCCTGCGGCCACTCTTACCCTATTGTGAAAAGAGTCCTCTCCGAGCGCCCCGAAATAAGGTTCACTTACAGGCACTTCCCGCTCTCAAACATCCACCCGTTCGCGCAGAAGGCGGCAGAGGCCTCCGAGTGCGCCTCGGAGCAGGGAAAGTTCTGGGAAATGCACGACACGATGTTCGAGAACCAGCAAAACCTCACAATTGCCGACCTCAAATCCTACGCCGCGAGGCTTTCTCTGGATGGGCAGGAATTCAGCGCCTGCCTCGATTCCGGAAAATACGCCCCAAAGGTCGCTTCGGATTTTTCCTACGGCGTCTCAATAGGGATAAACTCAACGCCGACATTTTTCATCAATGGGGCAAAGTACTCCGGCCTCACTTACGAGGAGTTCAGCTCCATAATAGCCAGCCAGCCTAAAGCCTAAGCAAAACACCAGCCTTAATAATACTTTTCCAATTATTCTATGAATAATAAACAGGCATTTTTTGCAATTGGAGGGGTTTTTGTTGGAACATTCAGCAGGCGGTTCGGCGATTTACTTGCCGATAAGCATCATAGTTTCAGTGCTCATACTCTCTGCCACAATATTCATCGTGAGCAGCGATTTAAGCAAGCAGGTTTCCGGCCTCTCGGCCGCGGTAGGGAAAATCAATGTTTCCGCCCCTGCGGGAAACACCGGCGGCGCAGCCATAGCGGCACCCGAGCAACAGGCGCCGCAAGAGCCCATTGACATGGCAAAGCTCGTAGACGACGACCCGGTTGAAGGCAGCGCCGACGCCCCCGTCACAATAGTTGAGTTTTCAGATTTCCAGTGCCCGTTCTGCGAAAAGTTCTACTCCGACACACTCGGGCAGGTCCGCAAGGATTACATCGACACTGGCAAAGTGAAGCTCGTTTACAGGGACTTCCCCCTAAGCTTCCACCCGGAAGCCGAAAAGGCCGCGGAAGCAGCAGAGTGCGCCGATGACCAGGGCAAGTTCTGGGAAATGCACGACAAGATATTCGAGAACCAGGAAACAATGGGTGTTGCCTCTTACAAGCAGTGGGCACCAACGCTCGGCCTGAACTCGGCCACATTCAACAAGTGCCTTGACTCCGGCGAGAAGGCGGCAGAAGTACAGGCTGACTTTTCGGCAGGCCAGAGTGCTGGGGTTTCAGGTACCCCGACATTCTTCATCAATGGCACGGCAGTGGTCGGGGCGCAGCCTTATAGTGTCTTCAAGCAGGCAATAGATGCCGCGCTTGCAGGGTAAGCGTAACTATTTCTTTCCGGCCAAAAACTTTTTGGCCGGTTTCTTTTCTTTTTTCCATTGATATTTCCATGCCCTCGATTCCGCACCAAAACCCTTTATAATTGTTTTAACAATCCTCTTTACAGGCGATGCAATTGCACCACGTGGCCATTTACAGCACCCCCACCTGCACCTACTGCAGGATGGCGAAGCAGTTCTTCAAGGACAACAACGTAAATTACACAGAGCACAATGTGGCAGAAGACGAAGAAAAGGCAGTCGAGATGTTTGAAAAGAGCGGGCAGCAGGGCGTGCCGGTCATAATGATCGGTGGAAAGGTCATTGTAGGGTTCGACAGGCCCGCAATAAAGGAAGCGCTCGGCCTCTAACGGTTTGCTTTTGAAAAGTGGTTTTCTCATGGAAGAGTACGATTTTCTGATAATAGGCTCAGGTTCTGCCGGCCTGCCAGCTGCCATTTACGCAGCGCGCTTCAAGCTCAAGACACTCGTGATAGGCGAACTTATGGGGGGGACAATCACGACAACCCACATTGTCGAGAACTGGCCTGGGGTCATCAGCGCAACCGGCTGGGACCTGATGGAAACCCTCAAAAAGCACGTCGAGGCGAACGATGTCCGGATAGTGAACGACAAGGTTGTGGACGTGCAAAAAAGGGGAGAACCCGGTTTTTTGGTGAAGACCACCGAGAAAGAGTACAAGGCCAAGACAATCCTCTTTGCGACCGGCACTACGCGGAAAAAACTCGGTGTTCCGGGGGAGAAGGAATACGAGAATCGTGGGGTTAGCTACTGTGCAGTCTGCGACGGAGCACTTTTTAAAAACAAGATTGTGGGCGTTGTGGGAGGCTCTGACAGCGCTGCAAAGGAAGCGCTCTTCCTCGCAGGGCACGCAAGCAAGGTCTACATCATACACCGCGGAGACTGCATAAGGCCAGAGCCGATTAACGGCGAGAGGGTTAGGGCAAACCCGAAAATAGAGCTTTTGCTAAACCGGAACGTGAAGGAGATTTTCGGCGACAAGCTGGTGAAAGGCGTGAGGTTCAAGGAAGGCGGGGAGCTTGGCCTTTCAGGAGTTTTTGTCGAAATCGGGGCAACCCCGAATTCAGAGCTCGCGCAAAAGATTGGCGTGAAAGTGGACGATAAGAAGGAAATCATAATCGACGAGGCCAGCAGGACAAACATGCCCGGCGTTTATGCGGCTGGTGATGTCGCAAACAGGCACTTCAAGCAGGCAATTACGGGCGCTGCAGAGGGAGTGATAGCCTCCTTTTCCGCCTACGAGGACATAAACAGGCCGGCTGCAAAGAAAAAGAAATAATTTTTCTTTTTTTTGGTTTTTGTGATGAAAACAATCGCGATTATAGGCGCTTCCGCGGACAGGGAAAAGTTCGGCAACAAGTGCGTGCGCGCATACCTAAAGCTCGGCTGGCAGGTTTTTCCGGTAAACCCGAAAGAAAAAGAAATCGAGGGGTTGCAGTGCTACCCTTCCATATCCGAACTTCCGCAAAAGCCTGAGCGGGTTTCAATCTACCTTCCCCCAAACGTTACGATGTCAGTAATCCCAGATTTGCTCGAGGCAGGGATAAAGGGAATAATCCTCAACCCCGGTGCTGAATCGGATGAGCTTGTAAAAAACCTGCGCGACAATGGCATCAACCCGCAGCTCGTGTGCAGCATCAGGTTAGAAGGCCTCTCGCCGGACGATTTTTGAACCCTCCGCCGCCTAAATGCTTTTATGGAAAGAATCCCGCTGCGAGACCTCTCTGAAAATGAATTGCTCAAGGCGCTGGCGCAGAGCGTTTCAGGAATAGAATTCTCCTCCTTTTCAGTCGGCATCACTTCAAGCGACCAGGGGAAAAAGCTCTCTGCAAGAAAACTTTGCGAAGGCTTCCTCTGCTCCACAAACAAGGCCATCCAGGCAAGCGAAAACTTCGACATCTATATTCTCGTAAACCTGGAAAGGGGTTTTGTCGAGGCAACGCCTTCAAGCATTTTTGTTGGGGGTTTTTACAACAAGTTCGCAAGAAACATCGCCCAGACCTTCCACTACTGTTTCCGGTGCAAGGGAAAAGGGTGCAAAAATTGCGGCTTTAAGGGAAAGCTCACGGAGCTTTCAGTGCAGGAGCTCGTTGAAAAGGAATTTCTCCCTGCTTTCGGCTCGCATGAGTCAAAGTTCCATGGCTGCGGGAGGGAGGATGTCGATGTGCTGATGCTCGGAGAGGGGCGGCCGTTCATCATCGAGATGGTTTCCCCGCGCAAAAGAAGCGCCTATTTGAAAAAGCTCGAGGAAAAAATCAATTCCTCTTCCAAGGGCCTTGTCGCTGTCCACGGTTTTTCTTTCTGCGCAAAGGAAAGGGTAGCGGAAATGAAGAACTCGGAGTTTGGCAAGGTTTACTCGGCGAAGTGCTCCTGCAAAGAAAGTATTTCACAAAAAGAATTCGAACCGCTCATTGGAAAGGATTTTTCCATTGTGCAAAAAACCCCTGAGCGGGTTGAGAAAAGGCGCCCCATGAAGGAGAGGGCGAAGAGCGCAAAAATACTCAAGGCTGAAACCCTTTCCGGCAGCGAATTCAGGTTAGATATCCTAGCATCGCACGGCCTTTACATAAAGGAGTTCATTTCTGGTGACTCCGGCAGGACTGTCCCGAGCATTTCATCGCTTCTTGAAAAACAATGCGTCTGCGTTGAACTCGATGTGCTTGAAATAATCCTGCCAAAAATAAAGTGAAGGCCGAATTTTTGCCGGCAAAAATAAGTCATGGCAAACCATAAAGTAATTCCGCGGATTTTCATGGTCTGCTATAATGTTTTGCCAGGGTTGATTTGCCACTTTACTCGTCGACGTCTATTATCCCGGTTTCCGTGACGCGGTAAATCGCCTCCCCATCCGGCAGCGAGGGCGAGTCCACGAGCTTTGCAACCCTCTTGTCCTCCTTGCTCTTGCGCAGGTAGAGCCTTGTCTTGCTCGCATGGCCGACAATGTTCCCGCCTACTGGCGCTGTCGGGTCGCCGAAGAGAATGTCCGGCCTTTCCATTACCTGGTTTGTGACAAGCACAACGATGTTGTTCGATTCCGCAAGCTTTTGGAGCACCCTCATGTGCTTGTTTAGCTTCTGCTGCCTCTCCGCAAGCGTGCCCCTTCCGACGAATTCCGCCCTGAACTGCGAAGTGAGCGAATCCACGATAACGAGTTTGATGTTTTTTTCCTTTACCATTTCCCCAGCCTTTTCGGCAAGAAGCGCTTGGTGTTCGGAATTGTAAGCCCTTGCGACGAAAATGTTCTTCATCGCTTCCTGAACGTCAAGCCCCTGTGCCTCTGCAATTGCAGCAACCCTCTCTGGCCTGAAGCTGTTTTCAGAATCAATGTAGAGGCACGAGCCGCTCAGCCCTCCCCGCTCAACCGGGAGCTGTACTGTAACCGCGGTCTGGAAGCACCATTGGGTTTTCCCAGAAGCGAATTTCCCGTAGACCTCGGTAATGCTCTGGGTTTCAATTCCCCCGCCTATCAGCGTGTCGACTTCCTTGCTCCCTGTGGTAAGCCTTCCCACGAGTTTTCTTTTCTCGGCAAGCTCGGCTGCGGTTTCATATCCCATGTCAAGGGCATCGCGCGCGGCCTTAATCGCCTTTTCAGCTGTGCCTTCCCCCAAGCCCGCAGCTTCAATGAGTTCTGCTGCAGAAGCGGTTGCAATGCTCTCAAGGCTCTTGTAGCCTGCAGCCATTAGTTTTTCCGAGCCCTGCTCGCCAATTCCTGGCAAATCCTCCACGCTCTTTATTTCCTTGGCCATAATGGTTCCTCCTGCTTTGGCAGCCTTTTCGAGGAGCGGCCTTTGGCTTGGTTTTCCCCATTGGCTGAAAGCTTATAGAGAATACTGCCTTTCATTTATAAATAATGCAAGGGTTCAGTGCCGGTGCCAACCGAAGCCTCGGTTGGGGAGGCACCCGGCACTCGCCTCGGCGAGGTCGGCTTTGCTTCGCATTCAAGCTTATTACTCTAGATTTTGTTCTCTTTAATTATCCTCGCATACTGCCCCAAGTGCAGCTCTATCCCGTCGCGCCCCTGCTTGGTGTACGCATCCTCGATTACCACTTTTTCGCCTTCGCCGATTTCCTCGACCGCGTCGCACTGGCTGTTCCATGCGGTTGCGCGCAGCTCTTCAACGCCTTGCGCGATTATGAAGTTCATCACTTTCCCGGAGCCCTTCTCGGTTTCGAAGTTTTTCGCGGGGAAAACCTTTTTTATGAGAACCTTCACGTCCACGCTCGCCATTCCCGCATCAAGGTCATTTAGTTCGAAGAATTTGGATTCGAGCTCTGGAAGCCCATTGCCTTCGGCCTGCTCGAGCGAACTGTTGTAGTTGAGGTTTAACTGCACTGCCCCGTTGTATGAGGAAACGGAGCAGTTGGATATTTTCACCGCACTCCCCTTCGCGATTGGTTTTTGCGCGAACTTCTCAATGTCATCATTCCACAATGTCGCCCGCGCCTCTGCAGAGCCGTCCCAGATTATGACGCTCTGGAGTTTTCCCTTCCTGCCGTTCTTCTCGAACTCCTTTTTTGGAAAGACCTTTCTCACGCGGCCAACGACATCCACGTTGTTCATCCCCTCCTTTAGCGATGAAATCTTCGTAGCTTCGCTGACAGCCTGCACTGTTTTCACGCCCAGCTCCTTTGCAATCATGAACGCAGCGCCAGCCTCGGTGAGAAGCCCTGAAAATTTCTGCCGCTTGGCCTCTATTAGCCTTTCCACTTCCTCCCCGCTCTTCCCCGTGCCCGAAGAGATTGCCTCCTTCAAGGCAGAGGGGTTGCCCGCAAAATCCATTTTTCCAAACCCAACATAGGATTGCTGTTAGGGAATAAATAGTTTTCCCCTGCAACCATGTCAGCCGCCGGGCGAGCCTATGTCCACGCTTTTAACTTCGCTGTACTTGCTCTCATTGCCGAATTCATCCGCCGCGGTCATTACAAAGAAATGCGTCCCCCTCTCAAGGCCCTGCAAAACACCAGAGCCAGCGTTTTGGCCGAACTTCGCAGCCAATTTGTACGAAATGTATGCCGGGTTCACTTCGCTGCTCTTGTAGAGCCTGTACTCGGAGGCGCCTTCAACTTTTGACCATGTGAAGACCGCGTCATTGCCTTCCGCGAAAACATCATAGAGCGAAGGAGCCAGCAGAGGCTCTAGGTTGGGTAGTGATTCAATGGCTTTTGGGATGAATTTTTCCGCAACTTCGAGCCTTTGCGTGTTGAGGGCGAAAACCGCGAGGTTTATGTCAAAGGAGCCTTCTTCGAGCGCGACACCATTGAACGAAATTACGAAGTTAGCATCCTCGTTCCCCGAAGCCTCGTAGCTTTGGGTGAACTTTTTCCCGTCGATTCCAAGCACGGCCTCATACCTTGCCCCGCTTGGCATTTTCGAATTAGGGCTCAGCACTGTGCTCACGCTGAATTTTTTCCCGGTTTCAGCCCTGGCTGGGTATTCAACTAACCCGATTTTCAATTCTGGCGCGAATGCATGGCAATCGGTTCCATTGCAGTAAAAGCCATCAGCGCATCCGCATTTTGCGCAGTTTTTTTCCATCACTCCGCTGTTGCAGTATTCCGGTTTCTTCGCCCCGCATTCCCCAAAAGGTATTCCGTTCAAGCATGAAGATGAGCCTGCAAGCACGACCACCCTCTTCTTTTCAGTTTCAAAGGCCTTCCCCTTTGCCCCTTCAACGTATGCGTAAAGCTGGTAAACTCCGGGCCGCGGGAAGAAGGAGACTGTTTCATTGCAGCCGCCTTGGCATTTCACCCTTTTTGTCTCATTGCCCAGCTTGACAACTACGGCTGCTTCTTCATGCCCCGAACCCACTACAAAAACCTTCAGCTCTTCACCAGAACTTATTTCAGCAGGCGCGCTTATTTTCACAGAGGTTTTTTCCGCAGGCACCACCGCTGTAGCGGCGCACCCGGACAAAAAAAACAGCACCCCGAGCACAGTTAAGAGGGTTTCGATTTTCACGATGTCCACCTCCTTGCGCCGAAGGAAGGGTTTTCCACGAGCACGTTTATGTCATTGAAGAGAAAGTCCTCTATCTGCGAATTCAGGTCAACCGAAACCGCGAGGCCGACTTTCTGGCCGGAAAACCTGTAAGTGGTCCTGCCCATAAAGTTCATGTCAAGGCTCGGCGTTGTGCAGGAGGCGCCCACGCAGCTTACTGTGACCCTGCTCGTGAACGATGTGTCGAAGTGCCCCCTTACGAGCTTCTGGCCGAGCACGCACTTGACGCAGTTGGCGTCGAGCAGGTTGATGCTTACATAAGGCAGGGGGTTTTGCGCATTGAAGTCGTTGTTGAAGCACGAGGAAGAGCCGTTGAAGGAGCAGGAAAGGGAATTGAAGTCGTGCGCGGATGAGAGGGTTATGTTCAAGTCCTGCCTTCTCATGGTGCTGTATGTGTAGCCTGCGCAGGTAAACTCGAAAACCATTGAATTGCTCTCACCAATTGTATATTTCATGCAGTGCGGCTTTACGATAAAAGAGGCGTTCCTGTCCGTGCCCCCCCAGGTAGGCGGCGTGGGCAAATTTACATCGGATTTCAATGAATCAAATTCGCCAAGGTAATTCGAGTCCTCCACGAACACCCTGTAAGAATTCAGCACCGCGAGGTATGAATCGACCTTGCTCTGCAAAGTCGGCAGGTCTGCCCGTACTGTGATGGTGTTTGTGTCAATGTCGTAAGTGAAAGGGAGTATCCTCTGGTCAACCGCCTTTTCAGCCTTGTTCATTGTGAGCCTTGCGAGGTTGTTTAAGAGGTTTGAGTACTTGTCCGAAACCTTGCGGAATGCCGAGCTCTCGTTTGCTGCGCTGTCCGTTGAAACCCCCCTTTTCTGCACTGCGCTGTTGAGTGCGAGCACGGAGAGCAGCAGCAGCATTACCATGAGCGAGAACAATATGCCCCTGCTGCCCATCCAACCCCTTCCAACTGCAGGCGCTTTGCCAAACGGGCCTTTCGCCTTTGCGGGAGGCAGCAATCCATGTTTCTTGTCCATCTAAGGCCTCCACACTGCGTATTCTATTGCATAAACCTCTGTCTCAGGCCCGCCGTAGCAATTTACCGCCTTCAAGTTCCCGGATGGGCATTCGTTTATCTCGTTCGCATCGTTTACCCGCGCGTAAATGACGCCTTCAGAGCCTATGCTTATGCCGCTAAAGGCCTTGGAGTAGTCCACGCATCCGGGTGTTTGCTGCGAGCAGAGTGCGGGGACCGCGTAAGTGTTCAAAGGCGTGGTTGCGGTATCATTGAGATAAAGGCGCAGGTTTGTCTGGTTGGCATCCAGCTCCCCGATGTTTGATACAAGCAGGTCTAGCGAAACGTCATTCTTGCCAAGCACGCTTCCGGACACGAAAGAAACATTGAGGTCCCTTGAATAGAACGGTATTGTGAGCGAAGCATTGAAGTCAATCGATTGCACGTTTCCGTCGGAGTCAAAGTAGGTGAACTTCGCCCCCGGCCCTGGGAAAGTTATCGCGTCATTTGTGCAGACATTTGCATTAGCGCAGGGAAAGAGGATGTTGTAATTTGTCGTGAATGGATTGGCAGTGTTAATGTCGCCTGCGGTGAACACCAGGTTTCCATCGATTATTGTCCCGTTCCCGTCGCTTGTTATTGTAGAGCCTGTCATTATCGGCACTGAAACATTCGCATCGTTTGCGAGCTCTGCTACCTTGAGTGCTATCAGCGCGAACACTGCCTGGAGCGCATTGGCATCGGATGCCGCGTAATACTGCCCGCCGGTTATTGAAGCAATGCTTGAGAGCTGGCCAGCATCAGCATCCCCCCCGAAGCCTATTGTGTATATTGTGATTGAGTTGTTGTGTGCAGTGTTTGCAGCCGACGTCGGGTCTGTCTGCGATACGCCGTCCGAGAGCAACACCTGGAATTTTAGAGCCTTGCTGTTGTGCCTTGCGCTGTTCAGCTCATTTGTCGCAGAGGTTATCCCCGCACTCATGTCTGTGCTCCCGCTCGATGAAAGCGCGCTGATCGCATTGTTTACCAGGATTGAATTGCTTGTCAGGTTCTTGTCCAATGTGGCGGCGCTGTTGAATGACACCAGCCCCATCTGGTCAGGCGGAAGCTGCCATTCGTTGAAATCGACAAAGCTCTGCGCCGCAAGCTTTGCCTGGCCCATCTTCGGCCCCGTGTAAATGTTGAATGTCGTAAGCCCTGTGCTGATGCCCGGCACAAGGAAAGCCCAGCTGTCACTTATGTCAAGGCCGGTATAACTGTACGGCGTTGCATAGGATTTCACGAAAACCGGGTTTGTCGGCGTTGAGACATTTATGACCTGGAGGGACGAACTATCGGCAACATACGCGTTTCCGTCGGAATAAACCTCTACATCCGAAGCTGTGCCCGGCGTGTTGTAGCTTCCGGCCTGCGAGGGCGCTGTTTTGCTCGTAATGTCTATTATTTTCAGGCCAGCGCTCCCGTCCGCGAAATAGGCGTAGTTTCCGGAAACGAAAACATCATTCGGGGCGGTTCCAGCAAAGCTGGACTTGTGCGCCGGGCTTGCAGCATTTGAGACATCTATTATCTGCAAGCCCTGCTGCGCCATGTGGTAGGTGATTATGAAAGCGTCAGTATTTGCGATTGAAGAGGATTGCTGGTAGGCATTCCCGCCTGAATACGGGTTTGTGTTCAGGCCCTGCCACTGGTAATACTTTGTTGCGCTGGCAGAACCTGATTTTGAGATTACAAGGTAATACGTCTGTCCGGCAGTGAGGCTTATATCAGACCCGAAATCCGCATTAACCCAGCCATAAGAGGCGTTCACAGAGTTCGCGCTTATTGTGGCTGATGCGATGTTAGCCCCCCCCAGTGCCTGCCTCAGGGCGACAGTAATGTTCCCCGGGATGCTTATTTTTTTTATGTAAACATCAACCGACCTTATGGTGTTCGATGAGGGGATAAAGGATTGCGCGGCAGTATTGTTGTTTGCCCCAGTCCTCCCGATGTTCAGGTCAGTGTTTCCGGCGCCAAAAATGTTGAAGTCCTGGATGTTGGCAGACCCCGCGCTTGTAGTGACGGCATACGCATAATTGCCTGAAACAAACACTTGCTTCACATTCCCTATGTTGGTGATGACTCCCGCAGACACGGGGTTTGACTTGTTGGCCACGTTCACAACCCCTAGGCCCTGGTCATTATCTGCAAGGTATGCATAATTCCCCACAGTGTAAACGCCATATGCCGTTCCCGGGCTGTTGTAGGTTCCAGTAAGGTTCGGGCTTGCAGGGTTTGAGACATCAACTACCCGCAGCCCAGCGCTTCCGTCGGCGAGATACGCATAGCTGCCTGAAACGTAAACGCCAAACGCTGTCCCGGAACTGTTGTATGTTCCCAAAATGTTCGGCGATGCCGGATTAATGGTGTTTATATCCCGCAGCCCCGCGCTTCCATCGGCGACATAGGCGTAATTCTGCGTTGCAAAAACATCGCTTGCAGCCGACAGGTCAAGAAGCCCATCCCAGCTCATAGAGCCGCTCTTGTCAATTACAAGCATAAGGTCTATCGGCCTTCTGACATCTTCTGGAATGGAAACAGTAAGCCCTATTGTGATGTTCTGGTCGCAAGTGACGGCGCCCGAAGGCGTTGCATTCACATCGAAAGTGACGTTCACATCATTTCCAGAGAAGAACGCTTCAGAGAACAGTGCTTCATGCTTTTGCGGAATTGAAATGTAGCGTGGGGCTTGCGATGGCTCCGAGAGCGAGATGTAGCTTATGTTGCAATCCCCCCTCGGCTGCTTGCGGAGGAAATAACTTTTTCCTGAAAGCGAATCCCCAGATGCCGCGCCGCCGGATTTTCCCACGAGTTTGTTCGCGTCAGGAAAGCATGCGGAAAAAGTTTTTTGGTTCGCGCAGTTCGTGGCATCGACCGTGTAAGAAGAAACAGTGACGTTCGCATCAAAGCCATCAGGCATGAGCGAGAGCAGCTGCTGCCTCAAAAGCGTTGCGGAATCTGTGGGGGAATTGGTGTCAATTGTCTGCACAACGAACCCAGTGTTTTCAAGTTCGAAGAGGGCATCCTGGAGCACGGTGTTTGCCTGCGAATTGGTTGCCGCCACCTGTTCGTGCGAAGTGAAGAGGAAGAGCGCGGAAATAAGTATTGTCACAGCGAGCGCGGCCTCGAGCGAGAACACAAATCCTCTGCCAAGCCGTTTCCCTGCATTGCAGGGCGGCTGGGCTTGCGCCTTCAAAGCGTCATAACCCCGGAAGGCTTCATGCATTTGGAGTTTAATCCACGAGCCTGTAGACCTTGAGCGTTGCAACTGCCTTCCCCCCCTTGTAAGTCACTATTCTTTGTGCCGAGACCTCGTTCGCGTTTCCCTGCGGCGCGAGCCCGGCATTCGAATCATCAGCGCCCTCGAACTGGAAAAAGAAATCGTAATCCTCGAGCCCGAGCTTTGCCTTGAGATTCGAGTATTGCGAGGAAAGGTTCGAGAATGCCGAAATCTTTGCTTCCGATAGCTCGCGGTCCTTTGTGGCAAGCCCAATGAGGTTCACGTCATTGAGAGGGCCGTTTTGCCAGTTTGGAGGAATTCCACGGCCCTTCACCAGGGTTTCAAGAACGTAATCCGCCTTAACTTTCATAGCCTGCACATCCCCAATTGTTTGCTGCCTTTCGAGCTTTTTGTCGAACTCTGAATTTATCATGCCCCATGCTATTATGAAAAGAAATGCCGCAAGGGTAAAGTCTATTAGAAGGGCCTGGCCTTTACGTGTTTTGCGCAGTGACAACACCGTTCACCTTTGTTATGGCAATTTTTCCGGCACTAACGGAAGCCGTGAAAGGGTTTCCCCGGTGCTCGCAGTAATAATCCCTGAAATTGATGAAATTGCCCGCGATGTTTGCATCGTAAGAAATATTTGTCTCAATCCCCGCGTTTTCCTCCGTACCCTGCACGAGCTCTATTGCAGATGTAAGCCTCACGCAGTCGCTTTGCTGCAAGCCGGATTTGTTCACGAAATCTATCTGCTGCTGCCTATAGCCCGTCTGAAGCATCACCGCGACTAGGGCAATCATTATTACCACAGCGCCAGCAACGGCCTCGATGGATACTTGGCCATTACCCGGCATTCGCTATCACCACGTTGCCGTCAATGAAGGATGCACTAAGGCTCTGTCTGCCTTTTACGGAAGAGAGCACTGCCGGGGTAATGCTTGCCTTGGTGTAATCATAAACCGTGGTGGTTTTTCCGCCGATAGAAGCGACAAGGTTTACTGCAGTGCCAGAAACCGAGAAAGAGCTTACTCCATCAGGCAGGTCTGCATTGAAATACACCTTGCTGCCTTCCCCTAGCGATGCCACGAGGTTCGCATGGGTTACTACTGCGGATACTGCTTCCTTGGCCTGGCTAAGCCCCGCGTTTTCGTTGAAGGTGAAAAGCGAGAACCCGAAAAGCACCCCAGAAATCACGAGTATGAAACTGGTTATCACAAGGTATTCAATCGAAAGCTGGCCACGCCTATCCCGTATTTGCATCAGTAATACAATGCCTGCGCCCTATAAAAAATTATTCAGTGGGCTGCCCACCCGGGCTTTGGTCCCAATTCCTGTTTTGGGTGCACCTTGGCAAAGGCCGGATTCCCCCGCAGCCACTATCCCATTTCTCCCCGGAACTTTTAATAACGGCCAGTGCATTATCAATACGTTTCCGATGCGAAAAACCCCTCAGAGAAACCCGTTTCATGAAAAGCTTAAGAAGCCAGACGCCCGTAATGCTCTTTTTGAAGCGACCGAACTCAGGAAAGGCAGGTTCCTGGCCGCAGTTAAAAGCGCCTGGACAGGGGCAAAACTTTTCGGTATAGTCGGCGCATGGAACGAGTACAAGGCAAACCCGTCTTTCCACGACGCCCTGAAAAAAATTGCCGCAACTGCCGCGGTAGGCTCGGTTTTAGGGGCCATAGTCGGCGTAATGAAACATTCCGGCAGGCTAAAAGAGGCAGGCCTAAAACTCAAGGAACAACTCGTCTCAGAGGCAGTCTACAATGAGCAGCTGAGATATTTTTTACTCCGGAACAAATTTGTTTTTGTCGACCCTGAAGGGGCAATTATAGGGGCGGCTGAAAAGCCCAGAAGGCCAGGCCCATTCTTGTTTGAAACGATTGAACTGAATGCAAGTGTAGCTTCCATGATGGCTCTTATTAACGGCCTTCGCGGCCCGGATTCGGAATAACTCACAACCTTTTTATAGGCTTCCCGGCAATTTAATTAGAGTCGTTTTCAATGAACAATGGAAAAGTCTACAAGGGAATACTCAAGGCTATAGAGGATAGGGGCGGCCTTGCGTTTGCGGTAATCGACCCGCCGAACCAGGAGCCTGTTGTTGCAGGCAAGCTCGCAAAGATTGCGCAGGAAGCTGGGATAGATGCAATAGCGGTTGGGGGGAGCGTGGGCGCGCAGGGCGAGCTTCTTGACAGCACCATTCTGCAGATAAAGGACAACTGCTCGCTTCCCGTGATTCTGTTCCCCGGAAACATCGCAAGCATGAGCAAGCACGCCGATGCGATTTATTTCATGTCCATGCTAAACAGCCTCGACCCATATTATATTACAGGCGCGCAGATTGCGGCAGCCGCGCCGCTCAAAAAAACCGGGCTTGAAGTGATCCCGACTTCCTACATTGTAGTAGAGCCGGGAAGGGCGGTTGGCTGGGTCGGAAGGGCGCAGCCGGTGCCAAGGGACTTGCCTTACCTTGCAGGCATCACGGCCCTCGCAGGCCAGTACATGGGCTCAAGGCTCGCAATACTAGAATCTGGCGGAGGAGCGGATACACCGGCTCCCGCTGAAATGATTTCATGTACAAAGAAAATGATTGACATTCCCCTGCTGATTGCGGGCGGGGTGCGCAATGAAAAGTACGCCTACGATTGCATCAAGGCAGGCGGGGACATTGTGCATGTGGGGACGGCTATTGAAAAGGAGTCAAACAACTTTTCAAAGGCAGAGGCCCTGATGAAAAAGATTTCCGAAGCCGTGAAAAGGGCGGGAAAGGAAAAAAAATAGCCAATTTGCCAAAGCGAAAAAGTTCCGCACTCACTTGCTTTCTGCACCCATTCCATTCACTATTTTCGGCAGTTCTTCTCTTGTGGAATGCTTCGCCTTCCATCCGAGCGATTCAAGTTTTTTTGTAGAATAACCCCTTTCAGCTAGCAGCCTTTTCACATACGCCGGTTTTAGCAGTGGGTTGAAATTTAGCAGCGCATTGAGGTGCGCAATTAACATCCCGAGAAATACTGGAATTTTCCCAATCTCACCTTTCATTCCAAGCTCCTTTCTTATTATTCCAGCTATCTCCGCGAGCTTGAGGCCTTGCTTTTCCGCCACGATGAATGTTTCGCCATAGCACTCCTGCTTTCCGAGGCAGAAAACTATCGCCCCTGCAACATCCTGCGCGCAGGCAAGCTGCCATTTGTTCTCCCCGCTGCCGATGAGGGGGAACCCTTTTTTTATAGTGGAAATTATCTGTTTCCAGTACCTGTTTTTCCCGAGCACGAGCGCCGGCCTTAATATAGTTATATGGAATACTTCCTGGTACGAGAGCACCTTCTTCTCGGCCTCGAGTTTGCTCATCTCATATGCGGTTTCCGGCCTCGGCTCGGTTTTCTCATCCTTAACCCAGCCAAGAGAGCCATAAACCCCCGCAGTGCTAAGGAAAATGAATTCCCGTGCCCCGTTTGCCGCCGCTGCCTCGAGCACGTTTTCAGTGCCTGCAACATTGACCTCGAAAAGGTTTTTTGCATCCTCATCTAGCACCGCCGCGCAGTGCACAACAGCCTCCGCTCCCCTGAACATTTTTTTTAGCTGCGATGGATCAAGGATATTACAATTCTCCCTTGTGCACTCCACCACGCTATGCTTCCCATCCTTGAGCTTCTCTACAAGAAGGCTTCCGATAAGCCCCTCGCTTCCAGTAACCGCAACCTTCACAAAATCACTTCTCCACCACTAGCAGCAAATCTTCTCCAAGCATTTTTTCCCCCACAAGCCTTGCACGTATTTTCCTCTTGAGCGAAAACGCGCCAAGCCCTGCCTTAATTTCACGCCCCGCAACTATAATAATCAGCCGGTCAAAAAGCTTTTTTTCCAAAAAACTCGTGGCGGTCCTATGCCCCGCTTCCACCAGCACGGAACTTATCCCGGCAGAAAAAAGTTTGCCCATCAAATCCTCCAGGTCCACGAGCCCTTTTTCATCCTTGGCTACAAGCACCCTCGCCCCAATCTTTTTTAGCGCGTAAATATTTTCCTTTCCCGCCCTTTTTGTGCAGGCAATGATCACGCCGCCTTTTCCCGAAAAAATCCTTGCATTGGGCGGGGTTTTTGCCCGTGAATCGAGGACAACCCTTACAGGGTTAAGGGACGAGTCCTTGCGATAGTTAAGTTTCGGGTTGTCGGCAATTATGGTATTGAGCCCCACAACCAGAGCATCGTGCTTTTTTCGCAAATCCTGCGTGAAAGCGGCGGCGGCTTTGCCGGAAACCCTCTTTGCCTTCATGTCACCAAAAGAAATCATGCCGCTGCCTGACATTGCGGTTTTTATTGTAATGAAGGGCCTGCGCAAACGCAGGCCTTTTATGTAGAATTCATTCTGTTTTTTTGCCTCCGTTTCGCAAAGCCCGAAGCGTACTTCTATGCCACGCCTTCGCAGTTCCGCAGCCCCGTTCCTTGAAACCTTGTTGGGGTCTTCTGTTGCTATGAAAACCCTCTTTATGCCCGCATCTATGATTGCTTTGGTGCAGGGGGGCTGTTTTCCGTAATGGTTGCATGGCTCAAGGGTCACATAAAGGTCTGCTCCGCGGGCTTTCCTGCCTGTTTTTCGCAGGGCGTTTGCCTCCGCGTGCCTCCCCCCATAAACCCGATGCCAGCCTTCCCCCACGGCCTTCCCGTTTTTCACAATCACTGCGCCCACGAGCGGGTTTGGGGAAACCCTTCCTTCGCCCCTCGAGGCAAGGGCAAGGGCCCTTAGCATGAATTTCCTATGCATCACCTTTTTCGAAGTCCTGCCTTTCCATGTGGCTTTGATATGCCTAGCAGGGGCCATTCAAGGCCCCCAAATGAGTTTCAAGGACAATTTTGGGGCGAGCATTGCAATTGCGACCCCGATGAATATGAACGCCCCGAATCTCGGCAGGTTCCGGTAAACCAATATCTCTTTTATTCCAGCTTTCAAGAGCCCCCCTTTCTCCTTTTCGCCGAAAACATTTTTGATCCCCAGCCCAAGCTTCTTCCTCGTTCCTTCCTCCATGAAGTCAAGCGCAATGATTTCATCCTCCTCCATTTCGGAGATTTTTATTTTTTTGAGGAAGAATTCCTTCCTTATGCCCCTCTCGAACGCCACGAAAAAACACCCGCACGCCATCATGATGCCGAGCGTTATTGCGTATTGCGCAGGCGCAATGCCAGAACTCAATAGGAAATACGTGTAAACGATTATGAAGGCGAGCAGCACAGCCGCATTAGTGATGCCTTTCCGGTTATACTCTATGTCTATGCCTTTCCTCAAATATTTTATCCCATAATACGCCGAGAAAAAAACCACTCCGGAGAGCGCCGCATAAAAAGCAGCGGGGAGTATGAACACCGCCTTGCCATAGAACGGGAGCGCAAGTGCGATTCCGGTGTAGAGCTTCACATCCCCTCCGCCAAGCTTTCCGGTGTAATACAAAACATACCCAATGACAAAAACAACTGCCCCAATGGCAATGCCGAGTAGTTCGCCTTCGTAGATGTTGAAAAGTATGCCAAGGCCTATCAAAGGCAGTGTTGTCCAGTCGTTAATATATCCCGTCTTGTAATCTGTGTATCCGCCAATCCCAGAAGCGATAAGCACTGCCGCCTGCCTGAACAGTAGTAGGTCCATTGCCTCACCTCAGCTTGAACTTCTTTTTCTTGGTGAACATTTTCTGCAGCTTCTGCATGCTCATGCCCTTGCCTTCCTCGAATTTTTTAGTGTCAATAGAGCTCAGCTGCCTGAACGCCTTTTTCATCTTCTTAAAGCTCTTCAGGAGTTCGCGCACATCTTCCTGCGCAGTCCCGGAGCCCTTTGCAATCCTTGCTATCCTGCTCTTGCTGAGGATTTCCGGCTCTTCGCGCTCCTTTACTGTCATGGAATCTATGATGTAGCCGTACTTGTTCAGTTTCTTCTCCCCCATCTCCGTTATTTCCTTCGGCACCTGCCCCTTCATGCCCATCATTTCGAGCACCTTTCCCATTGGCCCGATTTTCCTTGCAGCCTTCATCTGCTGGTAGAACATCTGCAGATTGAATTCCGATGAGAGCATTTCCTCAGCATCTATGCCTTCCTCTTCCTGCGCCTCGGTTGCCTTTTCCAAGAGCGCCTGCAAATCGCCATATCCCATTACCCTGCTAAGGTAGCGTGTCGCATCGAATTCCTGCAAATCCTCCGCCTTCTCACCCACTCCTATAAAATAAACTTTTGCCCCGGTGCTGCTGCAGGCTGCAAGCGCCCCGCCCCCTTTCGCAGAGCCGTCCATTCTGGTGATTATCACACCGTTCACGCCGACTATTTCGTGGAATGCCTGCGCCTGTTTTTTTGCGACCTGCCCGAGGTCTGCGCCAATCACGAGCCACTTCTCATCCGCATTGAAGATTTTGTCTATTGCCTTCATTTCCTTTTTCAGTTCCTCATCTAGTGCGCTCCTTCCAGCGGAGTCGCATATTATGAGCTCACACCCTTTCAGCTTCTCAAGCCCCTCCTGCACAACCTTTGCCGCATTCTTTTCCTTTTCATTTCCGAAGAACTGCGTATTGGTTTTTTCCGCGAGGGTTTTGAGCTGCTCCATGGCGGCTGGCCTGAAAACATCCGCCCCTATGAGCCCGACTTTGAGCCCCCTCTTCGAGTACCATTTAGCGAGTTTTCCCGCAGTCGTTGTTTTTCCCGAGCCATACAGGCCGCAGAGCAGAATCTTTTTGGGCCTTTCAGGGGTTTTCGCGTGCCCCCCGAGCATCGAGGAGAGCTTCTCATAAGTAGCCTTCAGTACGTGTTCCTTCCTATTGATGCCTTCAGGCAGGTCCTTGAAAGCTTCGGATTCGATTTCCCTGCTAAGCTTTAGCACGACCCCTATTTCCACGTCAGAGGATATGAGCGCGCGCTGTATTTCCTTCACCGCCTCCTTTACAGCCTCCTTGTCGAGTGAGGAGCTGTTGCGCAGCTTTTCCATCGCGCTCCTAAGGCTTTCCCCAAAACCCATCAAATCCCCGTTTGAATAATTGTGGATAAAAAGGATTAAAAGGCTCCTAGCACAGCTAGAGTCTCATGGCACGGGCCTTGTAATAAAGATTGTTCAGATGCATCGCGGCATTTCTCAACGTCACGAATTTCCCGCCTTTATGGATTTTAGGTATGTATTTCAAGCCGCTTAATTCAACCTGATGTGGCTCTCCGAATTTTTTCCTGAAAACACTGTATAAAAAAGTATCGAAACCATATCCCGGGCCTGACTTGATTATTTTTGCGACCCTTTCATCCTTCAGAGTGTCTTCAAGTTTTTGCGCGTCATAAGCCCTTTGCCCGCTTGCCCCTATCCTGTAATTTTTCAAAAAAGTTGAACTTCCCCTCAGAAAGTGCTGCAGGACCCCCACTGCAAGGCCATGCTGCCTCGCCTCCCTCACAAGGCTCGTCACATGTTCCGGCCTGAGTCCGACAAGGTCGCCGTCGAATGTAACAATTACCGAAGGCCTGCCTTTGAAAGCATGCGCGAACCCGGCTATTAAAGCGTTCTTTTTCCCGCCTTTATTTTCCGTTAAAACTTCCACTCCCACAAACTTCTTGGCAACCTCGGCAGTGCCGTCAGTTGAGTTGTTATCGACTACTACAATTTGAACCTTCCCCTTCAAAATTTTTTTGAATTCAACGAGCGGTTCCAAAACAGCAGCTATTCTGGGCGCCTCATCCTTGCACGGTATGACTATTGCTATCCCATTCATAGGGATTATTTTGCACGAAGAACTATAATAATGATTGCAGATTTTTAAAAAAAGATTTTCAGGGTTTGCGCCCAAACCCCTGATATTTTATTCACGCCTTTGCCTGCACTACTGCCTTTCCCTGCGCGAATATTTCGCTCTCGTCCTTCTTCTTTGTCCGAAAGTTCGCATAGGGCCTGTACTTGGTCTTTGTCCAGGCTTCCGGCTGTTTCTTCCTGAGCTTGAATTCCTGCTTGAGCAGCTTTAGCCTGAACTCTTCGCTTGAATCAAGCCCCAGAATGTCGTTTAGCGATGCCATTGTCCAATCCTCCTTTTAAAAAGTGAAAACTTATTCCTCTTCTTTCTCTTCTTTTTCTTCTTCGCCCGCGTCTTCCGTTTCCTCGGACTCTTCTACGTCACTTGCGTCGTCATTCATCTCATCTGGGTCTTCGCCGTCGTTTTGGGTTTCCACAGTGTCCTCATCGGGTTCAGCGCTTGCCGAGCCTTCGCCTATGACTTCGCCGAAGCTGACCTTTCCCCTAACCGCGTTGACCTTTACTTTTACCCTATCGCCTTTCTTGACGTTGGGCACAATTATGACATATCCCTTGATTTTCGCTATGCCGTCGCCCTTCTCGCCTATCCCCTCTATCTCGACGTCGTAGGTGTCGCCTTCTTTCACTGGTATGTCCCCGAACCTTGAGTTTGGCCTTCTATTTTCCCTATTTTCGTACATTTATTTCTCCTCCGTTTTTCCAAGCGGATGCAGACATGCAACAAAACCCCCACAAATGTCGCTTCAAAGGAATCCCTTGAAAAGCTGGTATTTGCTGTTAATCCAATCCAATACTAATATGCTGCTTTCCAAGTATTTAAACCAAACCTTTTCATAAGCAGTCCGCCAAATAACCCCATTAAAACGCTTAGAAATAGGCTATAAATTGGTTATAATTGGGGCTTTATTTGCGCACTTTGAGGTTGCCTTTCTTGCCTGTCGAAACCTGCAGCTGCCCCCGGAATTCCGAGCACCAGCCTTCAGTTATCTCTACCGTATCGCCTTCGTTGACCTCGTCAATCTGCTCGTTCCAGAGGCTAACGCTTATCTCGCCAGAATCATCCTTGCCAGCGCAGCTGCACACCTTTCCGGAGCCGTTCTCGTTTGCCCACTGGCGCGGCTCGCCTTTCGAAACAATCTCGAGCTCGATGCTTGGCACCGGGCTTCTTGCCTTGAGTTCAGAGACCTTCACCAAAAACCACTTAACAAATCTCATCTCCAAAAGCTTTTAAACAAAACTATTTTTTGATGCAGACAACCCTTATAGGCATGTGCCTGTCTATTTTAGCTTTGCTGCGCTCTATCTCTTCCTCGATTAATCCAAGGAGAAGTGGGTCGTCTTTTCCTCCTCCGGTTTTTTCTTTTTCCAAAATTGCTCTCATTTCCCTCATCTTTTCAATATTTTTAAGCGTGCTTTTTCCAGTAGTGGTTTTCGGGTTTTCCGGCACAGGGCCGAAGACAAGCACCCCAAAACCCTGCCCAGTGACCGCATCCATCACCGCGCCCAAGCGCGACTTGTACTCGGTTATGACAATCCTCCCATTTTGGCCAAGCACCCTATGCGCTTCATGCATTATTTCCTTAACCATCTGACCCCTCACCAAAGGTATTTCAGTTTTTTCAAGGCGCATGATTCTTGGCACTAGTGCGTCTACCAGAAAATTCATAGTTATGAAACCCACTGAATTTGCCTGCAGTTTCCGCAGCTTTTTCAGAGCCCCGCCAAATACCAGTTTGAGGTTGTGCTGGCGCGTAACAACCCCTTTTTGGCCTTGTTCGGTGCGCTCTATTCCCAAAAACCTTTTTTCCCGGCCCTTCACTTTCGAGGCTATGTTCTTTAAAAATCCAGCGTCTCCAAAACCCAAATCAACTAGCGTAAATTTACTTTGGCCGGGCTTGGCCTGTTTCCTGTGCATGCCAATCCAGTAGAATGTCTGCCTATTTATTCCTGCCCTCAGGAACCCAAAAAGAACCCTCGCCATTCATGGCGAAATTTAGTTCGGGTTCTTTTTCCGTTCACGGTGTATTGTGAGACCCTGCGGGCTTTAGCCCGCAGTGCTCAGACAATCCTGTCAATGATGAATCCTGGCTTGAACTCGAGCAAATCCGAATACCTCTGCCCCGTGCCCACGAAAATCACGGGTTTTTTGAGCGAGTAGAGCAGGGAAATCGCGGTGCCGCCCTTTGTGTCCGCGTCGATTTTTGTGAGTATGAACCCGTCAATCCCAACCGCTTTGTTGAACTCCGTTGCCTGCTGCAAAAGCGCCTGGCCGGTATACGCCTCTCCTACATATACCTTGAGGTCTGGCTTTACCACGCGGTTGATTTTTTTGAGCTCTTCGATGAGATTAGAATTTGTCTCCTGCCTTCCAGCGGTATCGATGAGAACGAAATCAATCCCCCGCGCCTCTGCCGCCTTCACGGCGTCAAAGGCAACCGCCGCGGGATCTGCCCCGTATTTGTGCTTTACAACCTTAACCCCGACGCTGCGCGCGTGCGTTTCGAGCTGTTCAATGCTCGCTGCCCTGAAGGTGTCGCCGGCTGCCAGTATGCAGGTTTTCCCCTTTTCCATAAGGTATGATGCGACTTTTGCTATTGAAGTGGTTTTTCCCGCTCCGTTGGGCCCCAAAAAAAGGATTTTCACGGGCTTTGCTTTTAGCGCAAGCATGTCAACGCTTTCCGTTTCCATTATTTTTTGTAGGGATTCGCGCACCTGTTCTTTGAGAAAACCCGTTATGTCCTCCTTTGCGCTGATTTCCCTTCCCACGAGCCTTTGCTTCAACTCCTTTACAATCGCCTGTGCCGCATCCTGCTGCACGTCGGATTCAAGAAGGCTTAGCTCGAACTCCTCGAAAAACTCTTTCGTTTCGGCTTCGCCGATTTTGATTTTTCCGCCGAAGAATCCGAACACTTTCTGCGCAAGGCCCACTTTGGCCTTCATCTCCCTTTTATCGTCTGCTTTTATTTCGGAGATTTTTTCAAGCGCGCTTTTGGCCTCGCCGCCGATTTTTATTCCATCTTCGGCGGGCGTGATTTGGAGGGTTTGCTTTTCAGCGTCCTGTGCTGGCTTTTCCTTTTTCCCCTTTTCAGTTTCCGCCGCAGGCTTTTCCTTGCCTTTTTTCCCGCCTTTCTTTCCACGGGTTTTGCCCACTGCTCCTTTTTGCGGAGCCTCGATTGGAGAAATAGTTTCCTGCTTTTGTTCAGGAATTTCGGGAATTTGTTTTTCGGGAGCGGCTGCGCTAATTTGCCCCTGCTCTGCTTTGCCGCTTTCCTTTTCAGGGGTTGTCTCGCCAGAACCCTTCTCGCCCCTGCCTTCCGCCTTTTCCTGCTTTCCGGCAATTGCCTGCTTTAGCTTGTCCGTAAAGCCGGAGATTTTTTTCTTGAGGAAATCGAACATAAGGATTATTTCTGCTGCTCTTTGGAGTTTCTCACGTACTGCATGCCGGCAGACATTATCTGCTCGAGCTGGTTTAGCCTTGAGACGACTTTCCCCTGCTCGTTCGAAACCGATTCGAGCGATTTCTCTATTGCCCCGATTTTCTTCTCAAGGCTTTTCACGAGGTCCTTGTTTGGCTTTTCCCTGAAAACATTCCCTGAAATGGATGAGAGCGCCTTCAAGTTCTCCGCAAGCGCGGCCTCTATAAGCACTCCCGCCCCGAGGTTTATGAGCATTTTCTCGCCCTTCTCATTTTTGGATATTTCCTCGAGCGCGTCCTTTGCCCCGCGCAGCTCCGTGCGAAAGCCCTGCAAAGAGTTTATGCGCCTGTTCAATTCCCCGAGCTTTTCGCGCTCCTGCTGCGCGAGCATCGCGAGCTGGTTTCCTGTGAGTGAAACTTTCTGCCCTTCCGCCATATTACGCCTTCTTTTCCGTTATGCCGTTTATGTTTATCGAGCTCCGCCTTATTTTGTGCTTCGAGCCTATGAGCGAAACAGTTTTCTCCTTCGCATAGTTCTCGTTCACCGCGGTTATCTCTTTCTTGAATTTTCTCTCTTCCTGCCTTTCCTTGTACGAGCCTGTTATAACGAATGTTTTTTGCTCCATCATTCTCCCCTCATCCCTTCATCAATCTTTGAAAGCTCTATCCCTGAAGTAATCGAACCCGCAATCACGCCTTTCGAGTTTGCAATCACGCTGTTCCCGACAAAGAGGTCGCCGTAATTTGCCGTGCTGGGCATGCCCCTTGCGCCGAAGAGCTTTTCAAGCCTTGAAAAGCCCTCTTCGCTTACATTTGGATGGCAGATAAACCCTTTATTTGTTACTGTTACGCAAGCGCCGCACAGCTCGCTTTCCGCAACCCTCATTGCCTCGAGTTTCACGCCGAAAAAGCCCTCGAGGGTTTCGCGCTCTTTTTCCGAAAAAAGCGGGCTAGCAATGCCCCCCTTTTCGTTGAGCGCTATGAGGTTTCCGGTGGATGTGAAGCCGCCTACGCGCAGCACTTCAATCCCTTCCTTTTCAAGGGCCTTTATTTCCGAATCCTCGCTAATGCTCGATACAGCGAGCCTGTTTCCAATCCCTTTTGAGAGCACGCCTATTAGAGAGCTGTTCCCGAGGCTCGCCTTGATGGTTTTAGCCTCGAGCTGCGTTTCAATCATCTTGAGCTCTTTTGGGTGCACAGAGTGCGGCACTATCGCGAATTGCTCCGTGGCTGTGCCGAACACCCCCACATAGGGAGAACCCCTCAAAGTCCCCCTGGAAAAATTCATCAAAACCACTCTTCAGCCGGTTTTCCTCTTTATGTCGGCGGCCTTTGCCGCGTCTTCCTTCGCCTTCTTCGCTTCAAGCTTCTTCTTTTTCTCTTCCCCGCCTTCCTCTTTCTTCTCTTCCTTCTTGGGCTCCTTTTTCTTCTTGTCATCTTCCTTTTTCTTGAGGTATTCCTGCAATTGCTTTCCGTTCTGCAAAAAAACCATTACCCTGTCGGCTTCCTTTAGGAGTATTGCGGGCACCCTTCTTGGTATGTTTTTCGAGTGCAGGTGCAAAAATTCGTTCACTTCCGTGCTTAGCGCGAAGTTCTTGGAGCGGGTGTGCTTTTTTACGAACTTGCCTATTTTCGTGATGGCCTTGCGTATCCGAATCCTCGGGGGGAACAAGAACGCCTTTTCGAGGTTGATTGTATAGCTTGCCTGGTCCCCTTTCATCGTCAGCACCTTTTACTTCCGTCTCTTGTTCTTGAAGAGCCTGCTCTTCTCTTTCTTGCCGCTCTTTGTTTTCTTCATGTTCTTTGTTTTCCCCTGCTCCTTCTGCTTTCTCCTGAAAAGCTCTCCGAGGTGCGTCTCTCTCCAGTGCCTCTTAGCCTTCTTGTTCCAGATCCTCTTTCCGGCTTTCTGGAGTATCCACACGGGCGCGTTAGTGACGCCGGGGCCGATTTTTTTCCTCATCGAGATGAGGAATTCCTTCTCTTCTAGCGATTTTCTTCCCATAAGAATCATTTTCTCCTAATGCTTATTTCCCTGTTGCCCTTTAGCTGCCTCAAGATTTCCTTTGCCTGCCCATCCGAAAGCTTTCCCTTCAGATACCCTTTCTGGGCGAGGCCAAGCACTGCCTGCACTGCCTTTGAATAGAGTTCCATGTTCACGAGCTTTACGTTATTGAGCCTTGACCTTGCATCTTCCTCCATCAGCCTTTTCAAAAGCGCCTGTATCTTTGCCTCGGTTTCGATTTTCCCCTGTTCCTCTTCCTTTTGTTTCATGTACTGCTTTTGCAGCTCCTCCTTTTTCTGCCTAAGTTCTTCCTCTTCCATTTTTTCATGCCTTTTTTTGTTCAGCTTTTCTTGGCCTCGTGCTTGTGGGCCTGCGGTTTTCCATCAACCTTGCCTTCAGCCGCTGCCGCATGGCCGGCGTGCGCTGGCTTTGTTTCCTGCTTGTGCCCCTCCGGCTTTTCCTGCCGGTTCGCTGCTTCAGGTTTCGCGTGCTGTTTGCTGCCTTCAGGCTTTGCCTGTTCCTTCTGGCCAGGCTGCTGCGCTGTCGGCTGGCCTTGTTTTTGGGGCACTGCCTCCGCGATCTTTTGGCCGGCAGGCGGCCTGAATTCTTTTTTCTGCCCCGAAGGGGGTTTTTGCGCGCTGGCCGCCGCGGCTGCCTGCGCTAATTGCTTTTGCCTGTTCGCGGTTCTTTTCGCAGCATCATCATCGTGCTCCTGTTTTCTTTTCTGGAGCTGGCCATCGAAAACAACCTGCGACCCTTTCGCCTTTTCGAAGAGGTACTTCTCGCCCTTGGGCGAGACTTTCCTTCCGAACTTGCCCTTCTTCAAAAGCCCTTCCTTTTCAAGCATCTGCAGGCATGACCTGATGACTTTTCCGGAGGCCTTCCTTTTCTGTTCGGGCTTCACTCCGCGGTTCTTCCTTCCGCCGTAATATGTCCTAAGGGAGCCGGTTCCCGTGTTGCCTTCCTTGTAGGCCCTGTAGAGCACGCTTGCCATCCTGTAAAAGTACCAGTCCGGGTTGCTGGGCGCCCTTTCCTTGTGAGACCCAGTTTTCACGTAATCGGCGAAAGCCGGTTTCTTTACTTTTGCCTTGAGGTCCTTAGCCACTTCCTCTATGAGCATGGCCGCGGGCACGTCGTATATTCCCATTCCAAAACACCTAATTGCACTCCTCGCGGAGCATTTTTGTTCAAGTCCCCGAAGGGGACAAACCCCCAATTCAAAGAACTAGAAGCCGTAACCTTTTCTCCCCGAAAACGTTTATAAAGGTACTTCTACCGTTTTTTTACAAACTTCGTTTCAGCCCAGGCCTCGCTGTTTAGATATACCTGGTCCACTAGGCGGACTGTAAAAATTCCGTCCCTGTCATCAAAATCCGTTATAATGATGTTA
Source organism: uncultured archaeon (assembly GCA_964373815.1). Classification (GTDB taxonomy): domain Archaea; phylum Iainarchaeota; class Iainarchaeia; order Iainarchaeales; family Iainarchaeaceae; genus UBA10205. Next base: position 55,066 of record CAYJWI010000006.1, read on the forward strand.
TCGGCACCAACCAAATCAAAAGAGAACCGCTTTTTTTCGTCTGACAAAAAACGCATGTTTTCATATAGCTCCATCTCCATTTTTTGCAGTTTTCTCAGCGTCAATTTTGGGTGCTTTTTCATGAAGGAAGCTTCTTTCTCAAACTGTTTGGCGCCCTTTTTGTATCCAGTGAATGACATGGCAAGGCTAAGAGAATCCGAGCCCACGCCCCTA
>CAYJWI010000007.1:0-24768 GCA_964373815.1 uncultured archaeon
GTTCCTGCTCATAACAGCACTGGTAATATCGTTCCTGAGCACTTGATTTTTAGGCTTTTTCTGGCTGTTTCGGAGAGCCTATTTTCCGGCAATGTTTTAGCGGTTGCCGGCGGTGTGCTGTTAGTGGTTTTGCTTGGTGCCGTTTTGTCCCTGCACTTGCGGAAAAAATGAGCATTTCAGATTGGCAGGGCAATGCAAAGAAGTGTTCATTGCCTGATTCCAGGCATTCTTTACTTTATTCCACAAAATCCCATTAACCTTTCTTTACCAGTACGGCAGCTTTGTACCAGCGCATTTAAGTTCGCGGATTGCTCAAAGATTTTATGGCAGACCACGAAAGTTTTTTAGGCATTTATGGTGGTCTGCTAGATAGCAAACCCTGCAAATTTACGGGATTATTTTCATGGTTTGCTATATAAATGGTTCAGGGTTCGATTGTTTGGGTGTTTTGGTGGACTACAAGGTTCGGGACATAAAGCTCGCACCGCAAGGGTTTGGCCAGCTCGAATGGGCGGAATTGCAGATGGAGGCCCTGCTTGAAGTGAGAAAGCGCTTCAAAAAAGAGAAGCCGCTCAAGGGCGAAAAAGTCGGCATGGCCCTGCACGTTACAAAGGAAACAGGCGCGCTTGTGCGCACGCTTGTGGAAGGCGGGGCGAAGGTTGCGATTACAGGCTGCAACCCGTTGAGCACGCAGGACGACGTCGCTGCGGCGTTGGCACATGAAGGCATAAAGGTTTACGCGAAAAAGGGCGAGACAAAGGAAGAGTACTACGAGTACCTAAACAAGGTGCTCGACTTCGGCCCCACCGCGACCATTGATGATGGCCTTGATTTGGTGACTGAAATCCACACGAAAAGGCCGGAACTGATTCCGCAAATGAAAATCGGCACCGAGGAAACCACCACCGGGGTCATAAGGCTGCGGGCAATGCAGAAGGATGGCGCGCTCAAATACCCAGTAATCGCGGTTAATGACAACCAGACAAAGCACCTCTTTGACAATTATTATGGCACTGGCCAGAGCACGATTGACGGAATCCTGCGTGCAACGAACATACTCTTCGCGGGCAAGGCAGTGGTGGTAATAGGGTACGGCGACTGTGGGAAAGGCGTTGCCTCACGCGCAAGCGGCCTTGGCTCGAACGTAATCGTGGTGGAAGTGAGCCCTGTGAAGGCCCTGCAGGCGAAGATGGACGGCTACTGGGTAATGTCCCTTGAAAAGGCATTGCCGCTCGGGGATGTTTTCATCACAGTGACAGGGAACAAGCACGCTATGCCGCGCAGTGCTTTCCGGCGCATGAAGCACGGCGCAATCCTTGCGAACTCGGGGCACTTCGATGTGGAAATCGACGTCAAGGGCCTTGAGGAAATGTCTATCAAAAAAAAGAGGATAAGGTGGCAGCTAGACGAGTACACCCTGCGTGGCGGGAAAAAACTCTACCTCTGCGCCGAAGGGAGGCTCGTGAACCTCGGCGCCGCGGAAGGCCATCCATCAACCGTGATGTCGCTCAGTTTCTGCGGCCAGGCGCTCGCGCTCGAATACGGACTCAAGCACACGCTCGAAGCCGGCCTGCACGTGCTGCCGCAAAGAATCGATGAGCAGATTGCAAGGCTCCAGCTGCACGCAATGGGCATCCACATTGGAAAGCTTTCAAAAGAGCAGGAAAAGTACCTCTCGAGCTGGAAAGAGGGGACGTAATTTTACTTTATTCTTCTGGCCTTTGGGATTGGCTTTTTTGGCTTTGGCCGCCGGCTTTTTCTCTGCATTTGTTTTGCAATCGCCACTCTTGCGGCAAGCCTGTGCAGCTCCTCGCTGTGTCTCATTAAACCTAAAACATTAACTTTGCCAACCCCCAAAGAAGCCGATAACTTGCCTGCTTGGCTTTGGTGCTTTCGGAATTCTCCATTAGCTTGGGTGAGGCTTTTAGGGCCAAGTTTTGGGTTTTTTTTGATGGCCGCTAATTCATTTTTGATAGCCTCTTCCAATAATTTTGGGTTAATCCTAGGTTCAAGTTCAGCCATTGTAATAAGAAAAAACAGCTTACTATAAAACCCTTCTTATACATAAAAACGGGCTTGCCACAAACTATATATTCCCTCATTTACCTATAGATTCTTCATGAAGATTTTGCAGGAAGACGACCTCGAAGAGCTTTCGCAGGCAGGGCAGGCGGAGCCGGGTTCGATTGTGCAGCTGCCGGAGAACGTAGATTTGGTAGACCTCATAGAGCAGCCTGCGTGGAAAACCATACTAATTGAGCTGGTGAAGACCGAGCGCATGGACCCGTGGGGCATTGACATCGCAGAGCTTGCGGCAAAATACCTCGCGAAAATCAATTCGCTCGCAGGCACGGATTTGAGGCTGCCTGCCAACGCAATCCTCGCTTCCGCGATACTTTTGAAATTCAAGTCGAATGTCCTAAGGCTTAGCGAAATCGAGGACGAGGATGAGTTCCTCGAAAAGCGGAAGCTCATGACCCCGGAAGAGCGCGCCGAATTCGAGGCCATGCTCCCAGAGCTCAAGAGCATCCGCAAGATAAAGGAAGGGAAGGTTTCGCTGGACGAACTCGTGCTCAGCATCGAGCGCATGCTGCAGAGCGCGAAGAAGACGAAGGACAAGTCCTTTTTGGGCAGGGAGAGGGCAAAATTCAGCATCCCGCTCTCGGATTTCCAGATAGACAAGGCGATGGAAAAAGTCTACAAATTGATAGAGAAGAATGTGGATTCGCAGGGGTTAGTGCTTTTCTCGGACCTGCTGAAGGGCGGCTCATCGAACGAATCCGTTGTGCGCACCTTCATTCCCTGCCTCTTTCTCACGAACAAGGGCAAAATAAATATGTGGCAGGAAATCTTTTTCGGCGAGATATTCATCAGCATGAACCCACTGGCCAACGGGGCAGGAGAGGCAAAAGGCGCTGGGGATGCTTCTGCCCATGAGGGGGAATCGCCGGATGCCGAGTGAGGATTCCGCGCAGAAGCTGCCGGCGCTTAGGATAAAATCTCTTTCTGAATTGAAAGTGCCCCGCGTAAAAATAGTCACCAAAGATGATTATAAAAGAGTTATAAATGAGATTGAACCGCTCCTGACCCAGGCACTGCTTCTCCATATACATTCCGAAGGGCGAGTGAGCGTGGATGATGTTCACGGAGTTTTCGGGAACTTCTTCAAATCAATAAGGCCGATACAAGAGAGGGCAGAAGCAATCAGGGAGCAGCTTGGCGCAAAAAAGCCTCCGCCGATCACTGAAAGGCCAGGGTACCACCCGGAAGCGAGGGGAAGAATTGACGCTGCATTCGAAAAAGCATTGAAAGGCGGCTCGATTGATGCAATTCAATTATACAAAGCCCTTATTGCGCAAAAACACAAAGTGACCTTCGCGGGAGTCATAAACAGGCTGAGGGTCCTTAAACAAAAAGCGGGGAAAAAAGCTGCACGGCTCGTGATAAAAACAGGGGGCAGAGACAATCTAGCACCCAGGATAAAAAAACCAAAACAGGACACACTGTGGGGAATAACCACGCAAGTTGAGAGAGGGTACGCTGCGCTTGGTCTTCCAAAGCGGCGGTTATGGACAAATAGAAAAATGCGTTGAATACTTTTTGAGGTGGACTCATGCCTGGTGTAAAAGCTACTGATTCTCAAACAATTGCCGCAAATCAGCCTAAGGCAAAGCCGAAACTCTGGGCAAGGTCGCTTGCTGACTTGAAACTTCAGGCCAAAAGGCCAGTAACAATCAATGAATTCAGGGCGGCTGAACCAATTGTAAGGCCCTTGCTTGAACAGGCAGCCCTTCTGCACATAAAATCTCCAGCCAAAGTGACGTTTGAAATGATGCAGACACATTTCAGGCACTTTTTGATTTCCCAAGCGGCAATAAAGCTTGAAATCGCCAGAGTGAGGTCGGCGGTTGGCGTAAAAGCACCCGCGCCAAGCAAGGTAAGGTTTGGCTATCCGCCAAAATTACGAGCCTTGATAAAAAGGGAATTCGAAAGTGCGATTTCGAGGGGAGACAAACTCATTAACGCTAGGCGGGTTTTGCAGGCTTTAAAGCGGAATGGTTTTGAGCCGAGTTCAGATGGTGTCAAAGGGCGGCTGGATATCCTTAAGCGCGAGGCAGGAAGAAGGGCCAGAGGCATATTGGTAGTCGACAGGGTCCTTGGCCCGAAAAAACCAACACCCACTGCACGTGGGGAATGGATGCAGTTTGTAAAAGGGGTGGCTGCTTATGATAAGGCGCAGAACCACCCACAAAGGCACAAGTTTGTATGATGCAAAAAATAAAAATGGTGAAAGGGGAATTTGATTTGGAAACAGAACGTTTTGTACAATTTTGAGGGAAAACTATGCCAGAAGAAACCAAAAAAGAAATTGTGGTAAAATCGCTTGATGAGATAACTGTCCCGCGCGCACCTGCAACCACCGAAGAATGGACAGCAGTTAGGAACTCACTCATCCCATTGCTGGAAGCGGCTGTAAGGCTTCACATAAAAACCGGCAAAAGAGGCGCCCCGGCATTCCCCCTCTCAAGGCTGTGGAGTGAAAAATTCAGGGGCTTTTTCAGCGCTGATTTTGTCACCACTACATACAAAAGGCTCTCCGGCTCGAGCTCTGTCCCGAGAGGCAATAGCGGCGGGGCGAGGAACACCCTTGATGAGAAGACGCTTGCTAAAATAAAGGAGATTTTCCAACGGCTTGCAGCGGATAAAAGCAAGATAATCGGCGGGGTTCTGACAATTAACGCTATAAAGCTGGTAGCTGAACTCGGAAAGGCTGGGTTTAAACTCAATTCCAGTACTCTGGTGCACAGGCTCACCAGGCTGCATAAGGAACTGGGGTTCCGGTTCAAGCTCAGCATAACTTCGAAGTATGCAAACAGAGATGGGAACTAACAGAAGGTTTAATGAAACGGCAGGCAAATGGCTTGCCGAGCGCGTCGGGCGTACAGGCCCTACCAGGAAATCCAATGCCAGAAGGCCGCGTTGAAAATTTTTGGTGTGGGAAAACAAGTTTTTTTCGCTTGGGGGTATATTTTATGGATCCAAAGTTGCTGGAAATGTTTACGAGAGAACTCAGGAAAAAACCAAAAAACGTGCCAATTGTCACGCTTGCCGAAACACTTTACAAAAAACTTAAAGCCAAGGGGGTAATGGTTCCATTTGCGCATATCAATACCACTTTGCAGAGATTAAACAGAAGCATGCCTGGCTATGCGGATAACAGGGGGAAAGGCCAGAAAAAGAAGGGGCTTCCTAGCTTGCAGGGATTGGTTTTTGAGGAGTGCGAGGCCGCATTAGCGGGAAACAGGCCTGTCCAATTCGATGCGCTTGCAAAAAAGGCAAAAGGCCTTTTTGGCGAGAGGGCAAAACCCAAGTCTGTAATGAGTGCCATTTACAGATTCGGGCAGGAAAGCGGGAAAAAAATAGCCGTTGAAAGAACCCAGAGAAACCCTCTTAGCATTAGGGCGCTTTTCGAAATAAAAAAACGCGTGAAGGACTACAAGGAACCAGGTTCTACGCTCCACAAATGGCGCAGGCCTAAAGCATGAGCGTATTGATTTCCGCATATTAGCACATGAGCCGAAAACCCCGGCCCTTTAGTCACCTTTTTATATTATAAATGCTAAATAATAAGCAACGAAAAACTGGTTTTGCCGGGCTGTGTTGCATGCTTGAGGACTTTGTCGCGAAGCTTAAAGGCTTCTATTATTTCTTTGAGGACAGGTATTATGCAATCCTCGACATCCTTGACGAAAAAATCCCTGTCTACCAAGTCGTGGATAGGGTTGACCTGTATGTGCCTTCCTTCCTCCTGCTCCTTCTACTGCTTTTATTTTCCATGTTCGGAATGCTTGTCGCTTTCGGCGGCGAGGGGGGTTTTCTCGAGCCCATAGCAAAACCCCTTGCCCCGCTCCTCGACCCTATAAGGGCGTTGTTTGCTGAAGGCGGGCCGCTTGAGCCTGTTGGAAAGTTCATTGCAGGGGTGTTCGACCCTCTGCTAAGGCTGCTTGGAATAAACCAGGGAACCGCAAGATTCATTGTGCAGGGTGACGGGGGCGAGGCCATCGAAGGCGCGCTGGTAACACTCTCCTCACAGGGCAAGAGCGAAGCGAAAACAACCGATGCCTTCGGCGAATTCCGGACAACATTTTTTGGCAAAAACGTCAAAGTCGATGCGCAAAAGCAGGGCTATGAAAATTTTTCAGGCCGGATTGACATCTCGCCGCGCAGGCAGTATTCCATAGAGCTCGCATCTTCGGCTTTTGGGGGGCTGAAAAAGATTTTCTTCGAGCTGCGTGACGAGCAGAACAACCTCATCCCCGCAACTTCAGATGTCTCAATGGAATTTTCCTGTACTGGCCAGAGGATTGCCCCTGCATCATTTACAAAAAAAGGGAATTACCACGCGGTGCTGGTGCAGCAGAGCTGCGGAATTCTCGGCGTGACAATCAACGCCACCGGTTATGAGCAGGCAAGGGAGAACGTGGAGGTTTCATTGCAGGAAACTGTCGTGAAGGTAGTGCTTTCGAGAAAGCAGCTCTTCGCGGATTTGCGTGCGCTTGTGGTCGACGAAGACAGCGGGGTGGCCATTGAAGGGGTTTCGCTCACGCTCAAGTCAGGCGGAGTGACCGTGATACAGGCAGGCTCCACAGATGAGACAGGGGTGAAGGTGATTCCGCGCGTGCCGGCGGGCTCGTATTTCATCGAAGCCGTACCGGGCGGGGGGAGCGGCTATTCCTTGCAGAGAAGCGATGAGTTCAATGTCGGCGCACTGCAATTCTCCTCGGGCGAGCCTTACGAAATCACAATCGCGCTCAAGAGGGCTGATTCCTCGCGGAAATTGCTGGTGAAATTCCTCGACTCTTCCACACAAAACCCTGTCGCTGGCGCCTCCGCAACCCTCGTAATTGATGGCGGGGTTTCTTCCGTTTCAAAGGACTCTGGCCAGAACGGAAGCGTTGAATTCATCAATCTCCCGGCTACGGGGGAATTCAGGGTCATCGCAAAGCACCCTGACTATGTCCTCAACGCTTCCCAAGCACTTGAAGTAAGCACCCCTGGTGCACAGAAGACAAACGAAGTAAGGCTAGTGAAGGCCACTTCCTCGAATTCAGGCTCAGTCGGAATAAAAGTTTCTGACTTCGCTGGCCAGCCCGTCGTGAACGCAAGCACGCTACTTTACCTCAAAAGCATCCCTTTCCCAGTCTCCTCCGCAAGGACCGGCTCTTCAGGAATCGCGGACCAGAACAACCTTCCTCCAGGGGATTACAACGCTTACGCCGAAAAAAACATTGACGGCATCGCGTTTTCCAATTCGAGCGGGACAAAAACACTTGCACAGGGGCAGTCGATAATTTTGCCAATCGTGCTTGTGACAACGAGCGGTGAAATTGGGGCACTGGTTGTCGATTCCGCGGGAAAGCCTGTCGCGGGCGCGAAAGTGAGCTTCATCGACAAGCCCACAGGAAAAAAGCTTGCGGAGGAGCAGACCGACTCCGCGGGGAAAACCCGGGCAATTTCCCTGCGCGCTGACAAGAGGCCGTTTTTGCGCGTGCAGAAAGCGGGGTATTACACTTTCAATTCATTTGATTACGCAATCCTTCCGAACTCGAAGCAGACAGTGGCCATTACCCTTGCAAAATCCGAGCCACCCGAATTTAATTCATTCGATATTCAGCTTGTCGAAGTGCTCAAATCAGACATGAGGAAGGCGACAAGGATTGAGGACAACAAGGCATATTATTTCAGGTTCAATGTCCTCGCCCCGAGCGCGGCTTTGGCTGCAAGGGCTGTGTTCAGGGCCGGGCTCGAGCAGAACCTTTCATTGCAAAACGATGTGGTTTCGATAAGGGGAATTTCCTCATCCCTCGGCTCCGCTGTGTATTCCTCGTGCTATACTGCGGGGAACAATTATGCGGACTGCGATGCAGGCGGCGCACAAAAGGATGCAAAGCAGGCAGTGCTAAGCATGGGGGACATCAACGCAGGCGTTTACGAAGTGCTGGTGAATGCCTTTGTGAAGGAAGTCGCTGATGCGCAGGAAGATGCCACGAGAATTGAGATGAGGTACGGCGCGAAAGCGACAATACAGGGAAGCGTCGTAGAAAAGCCCGCTGCGCAGGAGCTCTACTTGTGGAGCCAGCTCCTGAACGATTCTATATGCACGGTTGACTGCGGGCTCGAGTTCGAATTGAGCCTGCAGGATGAAGGGAAGGAAGTATTCCCATCACCCCTCGCGCTCGAGGAGAGGAAAACCTACACGCTCCTGCAAAACGTGAACTACAAAGTAAAGTACAGGATAGTGAACAGGAGCGGTGAGAACTTCGAGAATGTCTCGCTCAAAATTTCAAATGACAACCAAGCACTCTCGCTCGCAACGCAGCAGGTGCAAATAGGAAGGCTCGCGAACGGCTCTTCAGCTGAAGGCGAGTTTTCATTCTCAACGCCGAAAAATACGGAATCTGCCGCCCTCGACCTAAACCTCATGCTCGCAAAGAAGGGCGAGAGCGCAAGGGTGTTCTTCAAAGTCTCGAACCTCAAGGCAATGCGCATAAGCCTTGCCCCGGATTACCTTGATGCTGGAAAGCCCAACTCAATTCTTGTCAAAGTGACGGACACCGCAAACAAGCCGGTGCCTAATGCAACCATAAAGATTTATTCGAATGAATCAGGCGTGCGCACATTTTACATTGGCGGGACAGCGGACGCGGCGGGAGAGTTTTTAGCCCCCTTTGCGGCATTTGCGGAGGGCCAGATATCATTTGATGTGAACGCATCGAAAAGCGGCTACATCGAGGCGACAAAGAGCATCGGGGTTGGCAGGAACGTGAACCTGCTTCCAAAAACCGATTGCATAACCGTCAACGGCGCCGCAGCGGATATGGCATTGCTGGGCATTTCGCAGATGGGAGGCAGCGCCTCGTTCACTGTCACCAATTCGAGCTGCAAGAGGGAAGTGAAGGTCCTGCTCCAGAAGCACTCTGAGAGCGATATAACAATAAAAAAGGATGGCGCGCTCTACAATTTCAACCCGGCCACGCTTGTTTCTTTGCCGGAGAACGCTTCGCAAACCTTCCAGGTGTTTTCAGACAGGCAGTTCGGCATACACCCAATCTACCTGCTCGCAAAATTCGAGAATTCGCAAACCCTGTTAAACGCAGGCACATTGAGGGCGAGGGTTTTCGATGAAAGCACGAGGCTCATTGTCGAAAGGCTTACGGGCGATGGGCAGCACAACTTCTTGCTTGATTTGGTTGACGGCAAGGAATCATTGAGGATACTAAACAACGCCTACGCCGGCATCGAGGAAGCGGGATACCCGACAACCGACCTCTACTCGACTTTCAGGAACACGCTTGTAATCAACCCAACCGAAACCTTGAGGGACCGGGAAAACGGCTCGAGCGAACAGCGCCTTGACATCGGCATAAGGCAGCAGTTGCCGAATAGGTTCTTTTTAATCACGGCAGAGGATTATTATGAAGGGCAAGGGGGCGGATGAATGCTGAGAAGCGGGATGGCGGGCCATTTCGGGCGGGGTGCATCGGCTGCAATATTCCTGCTCCTGCTTGCCGTGCTGGCCCCAAATGCGGGTGCAGAAGCGCTTTACAGCGGCTACCTTGAAATCAGCCTTGACGCTGGCCCCTTCAATGCCGGAGGGGAAGTTTCAGGAAAGTTCATCGTGACAAATTCCGAGGCTATTTCATTCAATGACGGGAAAATAATCGCGGAAATCGTTTCGGGAAACCGGAATTCACTAGGCTACCCTTCCCAGCTTTCTGACGCTGGCGTGATTATCTCGGAAAAAGCTTTTGATGCCCCGCTCCTCTCTGGGCAAAATAAAGAGATACCTTTTTCAATAAGCCTTCCTGAAAACCTTTCTTCAGGCACTTACACGCTCGATGCATATTACAGGACAGGGAGAACGCCGATAATCGGGATAGCGCACATATTCATCTCCCCCGTGAGCGCTGAATTCGAGCTCGCCGGCAGCGGGGATGGGCCAACAATCAACATTGTAAGGACGAAAACTGTTTTCAACGGAGTCGCGGGGCCCGTGGGGCCGCCCACAGAACCTGGCAGCACCATTGCCGGAAAAGTTTTCCTTTTAAATCCCTCATCTTCAGATGCGCAGGGGATAGAAGTTTTCGCAGGCCTCTGCCCTTGGGATGACACAGCATGCGCTTCATTCATTTCGCAGGATTCAAAACAGCTCAGCGTTCCCGCAGGCGGGGAAGCGGACGTGGGCATTTCCCTCAAGGTCCCCTCGCTTCCCGGCGCCTATGCGATAAGAATAGAAGCGAGAAAGGACGGGAAGATGCTCGCGCTCTACAGGAACCGCGCCATAGTTACAGGCGGCACCGCAAGGATTAGGAAATTCGACATTTCAGCGCCTGAACTGAATGCCGGGCAGCAGGCAACGCTCAAACTCCTGCTCGGCTCTTCGCCTGACCATTACACTTTCCCATCATTCGACAGTTTTTCACTGAACGCCTGGGTGGAGGCAGGGGGGAAAAAGATTTTCGAAAAAACCGAGCAAGTTGCCTCAATGCCTTTCGAGGAAGTGGAAAGGGGATTCTCCTTCTCTTTCGCGCCGGCGCAGGATTACAAAACATTCACAGTGTGCTCTTCCGTCACAAAAAATTCCGTGGAGTTTGACAAATACTGCTTTGACGTCGTGCCGCTCGAAAAAACCATTGGGGATGCAAAAGGCAGGATCGAAGTTGAAACAAATTATTCCAGGGAATCCTCAATACTTTCAGTCAGCATCTGCGGAGTCGGCGTGGACGGCAACCCGGAGAGCCTTGATGTCGGCTACACGCTGCTCAATTCCAATTCCTCGGAAAAGCTGAGGGAGTCGGAAGTAAAAGGGGAAACCTGCTTTTCTGATGCGGTGCCGGTTTCTGCAGGGAAATACTTGTTGATAGCCGAGGATTTGAAGAACGGCTCCCAATTCAACAAAACAATTGACATTTCCGCAACCCCGCTTTCCTGCATCGGGGAAGGGAAAGTGCTCTGCCAAAATCCGGAGTCCTGCGATGGTGAGGCTTTCCAGACAGACGATGGGCTTTGCTGCAGCGGCAAGTGCGCCCTTGAAAAAGCGTCGGGAAGCATAAAGGAAACCGGGGAAACTGCACAGGAACCCGCCCTGCTAGTCATCCTGCTCGCGGCTGCCGTGATACTGGTGTTTGTCGTGGTATTTTTCTTTTCCGGCAAGAGGGGAAGTGATAGCCAATGAGGAAACATTTTTTCTTTTTGGCAGTTGCCTTGATACTCCTAGCTTTCACGCTTCCGGATGTTTCAGCAAAGGGAAGGCACTGCTTCACGCTCAATTTCCAGGGGGCGAGCATGGACTTCAATTTCAGCGGCCCTTTCCAGGCAATCCCCGGCAGCGGCGGCATAACAAGGTTCGCGGTTCCAGAAGGCACAGACTTTATCATAGACAACATACAACGCTACACTTACGCCTGCGCTGACGGCGGGGACGTAGGCGCCGCACTTCCAGTAAGGGTGATAGAGATTTTCCCGAACGGCGAGGAACTCGAAACTGCACACAATTATTCTTCCAGTGGCTATAACCCTGCCTGCGAAGGCGGGCTTGCGCTATTCGGGGACACGAGCTTCAAGGCATACACTTTTTCCGCAAGCGGGGTCTACAATTTCAGGGTGGAGTATTCCACGAACGCGAGCGGCACCTCATGGAGGCCATACAGGAACATCCAGGTGCTCGTGGGCCCGGGCTCTATAAAGGTTTTGCCTGCGCAGGGCACCACCATCGGGCTCAAGAACAGCATTTATGAAAGGGAAAACTCGAAGGATTCGGATTTTTACTGGGAGATAAGGAACACCGGCAACATCGATGTCAACCTCCTCAATGTGGAAGCGTCTCCCTGCGGCACCTCGCTTCTCGGCCAATGCTCCTTCCCAAATTTTACCCCCGGCTCGAGGATAGTGAAGGCGAAGGAGTCTTACATACTAAAAGAGAGGGTGAATGTGCAGCTACCGCAAAATTCCCCGGAAAACGAAATCCTCGGGGTGAATGTGAGGTTCAAGGACATCTACGGCCTTGCGGAAATAGACACAAACAGCCAGCTCATAGCAATTGACCAGAACGTGAGCTTTAATGTCGTTGCCGCTGCCTACGCCCCTTACGCGAAAGAAGGGCATTTCACAATCACCCAATCCAATGCAAATTACTTCGTGCAGGTCTGCACGGATTCCGCGGCAAACGCCTACCATAGCGAGCCGCTTTTCGGAATGGAAGTCTACGATGATGTGGGCAACCAAGTCGCCGCCGCAAACTTCCACTCAATCACGAATTGCTCGAACCCTATAGCGGTTGAGCGCCTCATCAACCAGGGCAAGGAATTGTATGATGAGTTCAGCGTTTCGCCTGACAAGATAGGAAAAACCTATACATGGAAGCTCGAGGGCCTTGTAGGCACCAATGCCGACACGGCCTTTGGGGCAGCAACTTACAAAAGCGATTACGCAAGGATAGGCATTGTCGGCCAGGACGACCCTGCAAGGCCGCCGGGCCCGAACAGGCCAGTCAACCCGAACAACCCTGCCCCGCCGCGGCTGGGGAATTTCGTGGTCAGGGAGCGCCTCGGCCCGCAAATCATTGTGCACTCGCCCGATGCCCCAATCCAAAGCTTTATCGTGAACGCCTTTGAGAGGACTAAAAGGCTCGGCCTCTTCACCCCTGAAATCGCCGAACAGAACCACAGCCCAACAGCTTATTACCTCACAAACCTTACTATAGGGTATGATGTGGACGAGCACAATGCCGTGGTATTCAATGCTGGGGCACCTACGAGGAGAGCCTTTGACGGGAACACCGAAGTCTTCATCACCCCGAATCGGAATGTTTTTGCAAAAACAAAGGCAATAAGAAGGCTGCCAACCGACGCCCCTTTCACTGACCTCAATGTAGTGTGGATTGACAAGGAAAAATTCATGCTCGAATTCGACACAGGCGCGGTCGGCCTTTGCAGGGACCTTGACGGCAAGGCAATCGGGAACACGGGGGAGAGCGCAAAACCGCACGTAAAGTACGAGTGGAGGCCAAAGCTCATTTCGGAGGACGAGTGCGACACAGCGAACCCTGGCTACTCCGTCTGCGACTCGACGCAGTTCTCGGTTGTCCTTATAAGAAAGCTCAACAGGATTTCAAGCCTTGCCAGCCAAGGAAAGCGCGACCTTGCGGCCCAGGAAACCCGTTTTTCGGCATACATCATGAAGGATGGCTTTTCCCCGGATTTCAGAAGCGACTTCGACTATTACATGAAAAACATTTTCTTTGCGGGAGACGACCTCAACTATGTTTCAAAATGGTCAAAGTATTTCACAGACCCGAATCGCATGTACTTTGACAATCTCAGCAACCCATCTGACCTGGCCATTTTGCCAGAACCCGGATTATATGAAGTGGCAATCGAGTTTGAATTCGATCCAGGCGCAAAGCCATTCCAGCTCTTCGACGTGCAGGGAAGGCCGAACTCGAAGATGACAATTTATTTCACGAAGGACAAGGGGGTTTCCCTTCCGGCGAATCTGCTCTACAGCCTGCCAATTGACGGGACGCTGGGCACGAACCCCGGCATAACGGGTTCTCATAGGGTCGGTTATGGGATAGGATTCAGGGGCGCAATAGTGGATGTCTCTGTGGACAGCTCTTCGCCAGGTTCGCTTGTGCAAACAACCCCCATGGCCCAGGGAAGCGCGCCGCTCGCGGTTGTGGATGTAAACAAGTACGGCACATTCTTCGGCACGCACAAGGAAAGGGCGGGCCAGCTGCTTTTCATTTCGGATAACGGGGATGGCACATATTCGATGAAGTTCTCGCCCTCAAACCCACTGCCGGCAATAATCAAGGCACAGGGCAACGGCAAAACCATTTCAGCGGCCTACTCTATAATAGATTCGCAGGCCCCACTGAACGCCGGGCCATTCCTTACAAGGCTTGTGGAGATAGGGTATGGAACAGGGAATGCGGTTTTATGCAAAGACACGTCTTCGCCAGGGCCGCAGGTTTTGCTCCCTGCCTTTGCCGGCACTGACAGGCAGAGGTCGTCCTATTCAAGCGCAGTTGCCTGTTCCCTTGTTTCCGCTGTCTCGGCGGAAAACGTTTACACATTCGAAAAGGAAACAGCGGCGAGCTCGAACGCTTACCTCGAAACAATCTTCTACACGCCTTATGGCAGAGTCGTAAGCATCAGGAATGCGTGCGCTTCGCAGGGGGTGTTCTATATAGCAAGGCTCGATTCCGACGCAGAGCTTGCGGGCCTTAAGGAGCTTCGCGGCAACCAGCCTTCTTTCGAGTTCGACTCCCCCACAAAGGGCGTCGCAACAATCGCGGATGCGCTTGCCACAATACCGCAAGGCAAAGGGTGCCTGCTCGGGGCCTCCCAAAAAACAGGCAACATAATAAAGCCGGTAAATGTCGGGGTTTGGTGGAACGAGGAGAAGCTCATAAAGGATTTCAGGCAGAGCAATGCAGTGAAGGCGGCTATACCGAACATAAGCGCGTGCACGGGCTGATCCGCATGAAAGCAATGATTGTCCCCGGAAACAACGATGCCTCAATGGATGAAATTTGGTACCCTTACGCAAAGGCAGAACTCGAAAAAATCGGCCTCAGGGTAATTGCAAAGAGAATGCCTGATGCAGACCTTGCCAGGATGCAGTATTGGCTGCCGTTCATAGAAAAGGAAATCGGGCAGGGGGATGACGTAATACTTGTCGGCCACTCATCCGGCGCGCTTGCAATAATGCGCTATGCGCAAACCCACAAAGTGTGTGGATTGGTGCTTGTGGGCGCCTGCCACACCGACGGGGGCGATGCAAAGGAGAAATTCAGCGGTTATTATGACGCCCCCTGGGAGTGGGACAAGATAAGGAAAAACACGGAGTGGATAGTACAATTCGGCTCAGAAGACGACCCGTACATACCCCTCAACGAAATGCGCTATGTCAACGATAAACTCAAAACCGAGTATTTTGAATACTCTGACCGTGGGCATTTCATGGACCCGGAGTTCCCCGAATTGGTCGAAGCAATAAGGAAGAAATTATAGCAGGCCGCAAAAGTTTTTCGGCATTATGGTGGTCTGCTAGCCCGCAGAATTACTTTATTGGTTTGCTATTAAGCTAAAACTGCAATCCCGCTCCCCCGCCTAAAGGTTTATCTACACCCTCCCTTTAATTAATACGGTATTTCAATGGCGCAGGCGGCAAAGGGCAATGAAAACAGCTACCTCAAGTTCGGCATCCTCATCGTGCTCTTGCTCTCGCTCTCCTTCGTGCTCGTGCACTTCAATGTTGTCTCATGCGGCTTTTACTCCCAGCTAGGCTGCGACGTTTACTATTCGATAATCGCCGGCGGAAAGCCGAAAGTGCTCATAGTCCACTCGGATTCCGGCATGGGCGACCCTGATTACCTCTTCGAAGTGCTCAAGTCCCCGCGCTTCGGGGCGCGTGTTTCTATAAAGGAGCTAAACCTCGTATCACTGCCCGAGCTTTCCGAAAACCAGCTCGTCATTGTTGAAAAGGCGAAGGTGATGGGCATTGAGGAGTTCCGTATTTTTGAGGATTATGTCAACCGCGGCGGAAGGCTCGTGTGGGTCGGCGATGCCGGCACCGCAGCGCCGGAAACCGAGTCAGACAAGAACTATTTCCTGCAGTTCCGCGAAAGGAAGGCCGGCGGCTCGGCTGATTACATAGGCCCGTGGGCAAGGAAGCGTGGCAAGAGCCAGGTTTCATTCGACTACCTTATAGGCGTTGATTTCAGGGCAAATTACTGCGAAATTTCGGATTGCACCAAGGATGAGATAGTGGGCAATTTGGATGTCGTGAATGCCGAGAAGAAGCACGTATACGGGCTCTCGCAGGGATTGCCGTTGTACGGCGATTTTTCCATTGTGCAGACCAATGATTCGGCCTATGCATCCACGCTCGCCTACCTCGAGTATGGCTCCTCGCTCACCGCAACCCCATTCGATAATTATTTCTGGCTCAAGCAGGGGAAGCTGAATTTCGGCAAGGAATTCCCGTACATCGTCTCGAGCGGGGTGGGTGGAAGGGTCGCGTATTACGCATTCCCGCCGGAATTCGTTGTGAGCGACAAGATGCCAATCGACAAGAAGACCGGCGAGCGCGTACAGTACTGGGCGATAATGGAGAACATGTACTACGCGATGCTCTACAAGTGATTACGGCAAATATTTCATTGAAGCGGTAAAATTATCCGGGGTTATAGGTGCACCCTGGTCCTTAAGGGCTTTCAACAATTTCGTGCCACGGGGACCGTCAAAAAACCAAACCACGACTATAAGCCTTATTGCTTTTTCCTTGTGTTCAGGCTTCCACCCCCTGTCCCTTTCCACTTGTTCTTGGATGTTTTTCAATTCCAGTTCAGCCCTTTCCACTACCTGGCCTCCTAAGAGAGCTTTCATTTTTGATAGCACCATTGCGTTGCCACCGAATTTGGAAACCCCCTCCCTTAGGTAGTTTATCCTGGAATTAGCGCCTTGCAGGCTAACGGCTTGCTCTGCGGTTTCCAAAGTCCTGAAAAAAGCCTCAAAATAATCCCCATAAGCTGCCAGAAGCTTGCCCTCATACTCGGCCTGCAAATGGGCGCGCCTTTCCGCCATCAAAACTCTTTTTGGCTTAGTGTGGCGTATCGGTTCATGCATGGCCATGCTCCTTTTTTGGAATGAAAATAAAGTTTGAGGATTTTCACTCAAGCGCTTTCCTGTAAATCAGCGCGCCTACGAGCCCTCCTATTATGGGGCCTGCAAAGTAAATCCAGAGCTGCGCAAATGCCAATCCGCCTCCAATCACGGCAGGGCCGAATGAGCGCGCGGGGTTTAGCGATGCGCCTGAAAAAGGTATTGCGAAGAGGTGCGCCGCGAGCAGGTAAAATCCTATCGCGAGCCCTGCGTGGCCGGAAGTGTTTTTCTTCGAGGTCACTGAAAGAATCACTATCACGAAGACCGCGCTGGCGATTGTTTCCATCGCAAGGCCGGGGAGAAGGCCGAACGAGCCGACGGTTGTCTGGCCCGCAAACCCGCTCTTTGAAACAAGCAAGAGCAAAACCGCGCTCGCTATCAAAGCACCGCCGAACTGCGCAATGAGGTATCCCGGGACTTTTTCGAGGTCAAACTTTTTTACTGCTGCAAGTGCGATTGTGACCGCCGGGTTGAAGTGGCCGCCGGAAACAGGGCCGAGCGCATAAACAAGTGCCGCGAGTGTGAGGCCTGCGGTGATTGAAACTATCACCATGTTAATCGGCCCAAAGCTGCCTGTAAATGAGAGCGAGCCCGCTATGGCTGCGGTTATAGCGAAGACAAGCGTGAATGTGCCCGCGAACTCTGCAAAGATTTCCCTTGCCAATTTTCCACCTAGAGGCACCCTGCTTCGCCGAAGTCATTTCCCTTTAGGGTATAATTGTACTCGAAGTATTTCGTGTTGCCGAACTCTACCGTGATTTTTGTCGGAGCGGCCCTGCTTCCAAGGAAGAGGTATGGCGCGCTTGTCCTCTTCAGGTCCTTCTGGTAAATGTCTATTGTCTTCCCTGTGCTGACCGCGAACTTGAAGGCGTCATTCGTGGTCACGGAGTCCGTTGTTTCTCCGGTGACTGCCTTAATTGTCACATTGCCGGAGTAGGAGAAGTTGGAATCCCCAGTGTTCTTGAATTTCATTATCTTTACAGCAAGCCCCCTCTGGCCCCCGAAGTCCGGGGCGCAGAAGAAAGTGAGTTTTTCTACGCCGATGCCTGCCACAAGTGCCCTTTCCACAGGCTTGTCCTCGCACTGGCATGACGAGTTGCACCTCTTTGTTGAAGAGCACTGCGAATCGTTTTCGCACTGCTCGCCGGTTTCCTTCTTGTTGTTCCCGCATACGGGGGCTGGCGGCGTTTCCTCTGCCGGCACTTCCGGTTCCGGGACTATTGTTTCTTCAGCATTGGAATCCGCATCTAGGATGTTCTGGTCTGCATCAGCAAGCGCCTGCTGCTGCGTGAGTGTGTTCTCTGAAGTGCCTGCGTTTTCGCCCGTGAAAAAAACCAAAAAGCCGGTTATTGCGACGACGCCGAGCAGCGCCGTGAAAAGGAAGGCAAAGCCCACGACGAGGCCTATTGCTATCATTTTGTCCCTTTCCATAAGTAGAAAATAATTGCTTCAGACTATTTAAACCATGCACTTTTTGCCCTGAAAAAGGCTCGATATAGGTCTTAAAGCAGTTATCTGGGCTGCATTATTTGCCCCCATAGTATAGCCTGGATAGAATGCGGGCTTCCGGAGCCTGAGACCTGGGTTCGAATCCCAGTGGGGGCGTCCAAATATCGGACAAATCCTGGAATAACTTTTTAAACGGCAAAACCCAACTAATCTTATTATGCGCACAAAAAAACCAAAGCTTGAAACCGCAACCTTCGGCGCAGGCTGCTTTTGGGGAGTAGAAGAGCTTTTCAGGCAGCAGAAAGGCGTGAAGGAAACCGCGGCCGGCTACATGGGCGGGGCAAAGCCAGAGCCGAGCTATGAAGATGTCTGCACCGACGGAACCGGGCACGCGGAAGTCGTGCAGGTGAAGTACTCGCCAAAAGAAATCGCCTATGAAAAGCTGCTGGAATTGTTCTGGGCAAACCACAACCCATGCACGCCCAACAGGCAGGGCCCTGACATCGGAACACAGTACCGCTCCGTGGTATTTTTCCACTCAAAAAAGCAGCAGAAGGCGGCGCAGGAGTCAAAAGAGGAGCTCGAAAAATCTGGGAAGTTCCGAAACCCGGTTGTAACACAGATAGTCCCTGCTTCGGAGTTCTGGAAGGCAGAAGAATACCACCAGAAATATCTCATGAAGCGCGGGCTTTCGAATTGCCATATATAGTAAACTTACAAAATTATAAACTCCGCTAGCGTATAAGTTTTAATGCCAGTCCGCAAAATCCAAATTCCTGCTAAAAAATTTGATAGGCGGCAGAGACTTAAATGGTATGTTAAAAATCTGGCTGAAGCCAAAGCGCAATATGTTTTCCTAGCGCGTCATAATAATCCACGCTCTATGAGAAGTTTCAATGCTAGATTAAAGTGGCTTGAAGGCGGTCTGAGTGAAGCAGCAAAATCCAAAAACATTGACCATCTTGTAAAAGACCGTATTAAACAAAATGTTCGTCGAATTGCAAGGGAATCGCTTGCCAGGGCTTATTCAATCATGCACCGCAATTTTGTAGGTGCAAGTCGAATGGTAGACAGGATAATTCAAGCGGTCGCAGGAGCGGACGACAAGCATGAGGTTACAAAGCTTTTGAAAGAAGTTAAAGGGAAAGGCTTTGATCCGGAATTCCTGGATTAAGCGCAACCTAGCCAACAAATTTCAGCTAACCTACCGGCATGAAGCTTCCTTCCTTAATCTGTGCCCTCGCTTTTTTCAAAATTTCTTGCACGAAAAAAAGGTTATGGTAACTCAAATACTTTCCAGCGTTCTCCTCTTTTGTCCTGAAGAGATGGTGGATATAAGAGCGCGAGTGCTTTTTGCAAACGAAGCATTTGCATCCTTCGTCAAGGGGCCCAAGGCCAAGTTTGTGCACACTTGAGTCAATGTTTATGTTCCCCTTTGAAGTGAAAGCCCCGCCATGCCTTCCGGTGCGCGTGGGAAAGCGCGAATCAAAGCAATCAACGCCAATTGAAATTGCCTGCATCAGTTCAGCGGGAGAGCCGACACCCATCATGTACCTCGGCTTGTCGGCTGGGAGGAGCGGCAGTGCGGCTTCGAGCGCGGGAAAAGTCTTTTCCTTCGGCTCGCCTATTGCAAGCCCGCCGATTGCATAGCCGTCAAAATCCATCCCCGTAATTTCTTTTGCGCTCCTTTCGCGCAGTTCCTTATTTATCCCGCCCTGGCAGATGCCGAAAAGCATCTGCTTTTTGTTTGAGTGCGCCTCCTTGCACCGCTTTGCCCACTTTGCTGTCCTGTCCACTGCCTGCGCAAGCCTTTGGCCGGAAGCATCAGCAGCAGGGACATCATCAAGGCACATCGCAACATCGGCGCCGAGCCGGTTCTGTACTGAAATGGACTGTTCGGGAGTGAAAAGCGAAGCCTTGCCAGTGAAAGGATTTCTGAAAGTGACTCCTTCATCAGAGAGCTTGAGGCAGAACTCCTTGCTAAGCACCTGGAAGCCGCCCGAATCCGTGAACAATCCTCCCTCCCATTGCACGAACCTGTGCAATCCGCCGTGCTTTTCAATAACCTCAACTCCAGGCTTTAGCGAGAGAATAAAAGCATTTGAGATGAGGCACTGCGTGCCCGTCGCCTCGACTTCCTCAATAGAGAGGAGCTTGACAGAGCCTTTTGTGGCGACGGGCATGAGGAAAGGCGTCTTAATGTCGCCGTGCGCTGTCTTGAGAATTCCGGCCCTCGCATTTCCCGCCTCGGCCTCAATTGCGAACTTCGACATAAGCAATGTTCTTTCCGCAAACCAATAAAAACCCTTTTGGTTTCTTTTTACTCGTATGCCATCCGAAATAAGTTTTTTCGAGCACGCAAGGGGCGCAATGGAAGTGCGGCTCGTTTTCGAGGGGGACAAAAAGCTTTTCCCCGAAATCCCTGACTCATTCACGGGGAAAAAGCTCGACTCGATTTTCCTCCCCGACAAAAAAGTGTATGTAGTAAGCCTCGGCCCCAAGGACGGCCTGCTGCTAGACTATTACAGGAGGGCAAGCGCGAAGGCAGCAAAGGTCGCCTCGTTTTACAAAATACCCTCACTGCACTTTGCCGTGCACGGCCTTTCAGCAGAGCACTGCGTCGCGCTGCTCGAGGGGGCGTTGCTCGCGAATTACGCTTTTGACAAGTACAAGGCCGCGGAGGAAAAAACATTCCGCGTGAAAAACTTCGCATTCCCCCCTTACGCAGAAAAATTTTCCAAGGAACTGCATGATGCGCTCATTGTGTGCAGGAACGTTTTCATTGTCCGCGACCTTGTCTCCGAGAACAGCGACCTCGTGACCCCTGCATACCTAGAAAAAGCTGCAAGGGAGACCGCAAGGAAGGCAAGGCTCAAGGTAGAAGTGCTGCAGCAGAGGCAGCTCAAGAGGCTCGGCCTCAACCTCATAACAAACGTTGGCAATGCGGGTTCGAGCTCGCCGAGACTCATTCTCCTAGAATATAGGGGCAACCCGGCCTCGAAAGAAAAAATCCTTTTAGTTGGCAAGGGAGTCTGCTTTGACTCCGGAGGCCTTAACATAAAGACTGGTGATTCCATGAAAGGCATGCGCATGGACATGGCAGGCGCCGCGACCGTGCTTGGGATAATGAAATCCGCTTCCGAGCTCAGGCTGAAAAAAAACCTTGCAGGCGTGATGGTCTGCGTAGAGAACCTTGTCGATTCAAAATCCTATAGGCCAGGTGACATAATAAAGTCATACTCCGGGAAAACCGTGGAGAACCTTAACACCGATGCCGAAGGCAGGCTCATCCTCGCTGACGCGCTCTCTTTTGGCGTGAAAAAATTCAACCCAAAGCTAGTGGTAGAATATTCGACCCTCACCGGCGCGGTAGTAAGGGCCCTTGGCTCTTTTTGCGCCGGGATGATGGCGACTTCCGAGGAATACGCACAGAAAATGTCGGAAGCCGGGATGGCCACCTATGAGAGGGTCTGGCAGCTCCCGCTCTGGGAAGAATACATAGAAGAGGTTGTCGGCGAGCGCTCGGATTTCAAGTCGCTCAACAAGACCGGCAACAACGGTACTATTTTCGGCGGGGCTTTCCTCTCGAAATTCGTGGAGGAGAAGCCATTCATCCACCTCGACGTCGCGGGCACTGCGATGCTGGACGAGCCGAAGGATTACATGCCAAAGGACGGCTCGGGGTTTGGGGTGAGGCTTACAATCGAATTCCTGAAGAGGATTTAGAATATGGGGACACTAAAAGTTAGCCAACATTTAGTTGATTTGAGTAAAGTGAGATCTGGACTAAAGTCGGCTCGTGCAGCAATGATTACTGGATTTAAAGCGGTGCATAACAATGGACATCCCCAAGCTCGAAGGCTGGCAAGAAACTTTTTGAAGAACATTTCCAGAATGGAAAGTATGGCTAGAAACGCACATAAAAAAGCTGGTGCAACTTATAGTAAAAGAAAAATAATACCTTGATATATGGCACAGATTACTCGACTCACAGCCCCTGCACCACATTCTCAATCCTATTAAACCACTGCCTGCCGTCCTTTGCAATCATCTCATCCGCTTCCTTCGGCCCCGCGGAGCCTTTTTGGTATTTGTGCACCGCAAGCTTCTTTTTCGTTACCTTGTCAATCACTTTCCAAGAGTGCTCAACCTCGTCCTCGCGGATGAAAGCGCTCTGGTCCCCTGCAATCGCCTCGTGCAAAAGGGTCTCATAAGCCTGCGGCGTGTTAGGGCCGAAAGCGCACTCGTGGCAGAATGTCATCTTCACTGGCTGTATCTTCATCTTCTCGCCCGGCACCTTGCCATTTAGCTGCACAAGCATGCCGTCATCCGGCTGTATCTGTATAACCAAGTAATTGGGGTTTAGCTGCTGGCCCTCGAAAACAGTGTAATTGGGCTCTTTGAAGCGGATGTAAATCGAGGCAAACTTCTTGTCGAGGTTCTTGCCAGAGCGCAGATAGAAAGGCACGCCTTTCCAGCGCCTGTTGTTTATCGAAAGTTTCATCGCGAAGTAGGTTTCCGTCCGCGAGCCTGCCTTCACCCCCATCTCCGACTCATAACCTTCGTACTGCCCGAGCACGGCATCGCCCGGGATTATTTTCGCTTTTTTGAGGATTTTCACTTTCTCATCCCTTATGCACTTCTCGTCGAACTTGTCAGGGATTTCCATCGCGGTGAGGCATAACAGTTGAAGAAGGTGGTTCTGGCCAACGTCCTTTAGCGCGCCCTGCGTGTCATAAAAGTTCCCGCGGCTCCCGACACCGAAATTCTCTATCAAATTTATCTGCACATGGTCGATGTTCTCCTTGTTCCATATAGGCGAGAAGATGCGGTTCCCTGCGCGCAAAATCCCTATGCTCTGGACGAGTTCCTTGCCGAGGTAGTGGTCTATCCTGTAAATCTGGTTTTCGTCAAAAACTTTTTGGAGCCCGGCATTGAGAGCGCGCGCGCTCTTCTGGTCCGTGCCGAACGGCTTTTCGAAAACAACGCGGCACCAGTTCTCTTTCGTGTCGGCAAGGCCGTTCTTCCTTATGTTTTGCGCAATGGTGTTGAAGTGCGAAGGCAGTGTGGCGAGATAGAAGAGCCGATTCCCCTTGGTGCTGTGCTTTGCATCTAGGCTTTCGAGGAGTTCCTTTAGTTTTGCGAAGCGGTGGTCTGGCTCGTCAAAGTCGAGCTGGAAATAGTAAAGCCTTTCCTTGAGCCTGTTCCACGCCTCGTCGTTTATTTTCTGGATGTTCCTCTTGACCTCTTCCTGGAATTGCTCGTGCGTGAACTCCTTTCTCCCGGCGCCCACCACATAGAAATTCTCGCCGAGCCTTTTCATTTTCAGAAGGCCGTGTATAGCGGGGAAAAGTTTTTTCTGGGCAAGGTCTCCGGTTGCTCCCATTATGATGAAAGAGAAATTATCCTGCACTTTTGCCACCAACCCGGCCAAGCCCTTCGCCTTTAGGTGTGGTTTTATCGCCGAACACGGTAAATACGAAAGTTCGTTCCGCTTTTAAGGCTATTTTGGCAGGGCACTTGCCCTCGCCAAGGTTTTTGTCGAGGAACTTTTTGTAAGCATCGTTTTTTGCATCGGATGCGAAGAGCAATACAACCGTGCCGGCGCTTGAAACCGCCTTCGGGGAAAGGGTGACCCTTTTTGGAGGGGGCTTTGGGCAGCCCTCGGCCAGGATATACCCCTCGCCACTGGACTTGAGCGCCTCGTGGCCCGGGAAGAGGGATGCGATGTGCCCGTCCTCCCCGACCCCCAGCACAACCATGTCGAGCTTTCCTTTGGTGACCGACATGAATTTTTTATTGTAATCCTCAACTTCTTTTTGCGCCTCAGCTCCTTTCCATGCCTCAGCCCCTTTCTGCAAACCAAAAGCGAAAGCGTGTATCCCCGGCGCCTTGGAAAAAAACAATTCATTCGCCTGCCTGTAATTGCTTTCCCTGTCCGTGATTGCGGCAATGCGCTCATCAGCCATGAATGCATTCACCGCCTGCCAGCCGAGCTTTTTTTCAGCAAGGTTTTCGAGCAGCCCGGTCACCGAATTTCCCCCAGGAAAGGCGATTGAGTACTGCTTTTTTGCGCTGGTTATTTCCTGCGCGATAAAGTCAGCGGCCTTGCGGCCCATCTCCTCGAAATCTTTGCACTGGATAGTTTTGAGCATTTTTATACCGCCACTTTAAACCCGCTGAAAAATATTTTTCTGATTAATTTTTGCCTAGGTTGCCTCGCTTACGCCGTGGGCCAAGCCTTGGGCCGCCAGGGTATCGCTTTGCTGCGAGCCATGGCCTCTCTTTTGCCAACCTTCTTGCTATATTGCCTAAGGCGTTATGCAGAATCCGCATGTCCCATTTATTAGACGGATTAACGCCTGCAAGAGGGGCGAATTTCACGGCGGATAACCTCTCGCCGGGGTGGTCTATCATGAATTGCAGAACCGCGTCCATTACACCTAGCCGGTAATACACGGTTTTTTGCTTCGGGATATAAGGCAGGTATTTAGTCCCTTTAAGGGTGACTTTCGGTTGTGGGGGGCCATAATATTCTATATCTGGATATAACTTCGGATTCTTTTCCCCCGCGGTTTTGCGGTTTTTT
>CAYJWI010000007.1:24868-30273 GCA_964373815.1 uncultured archaeon
TTTTCCCCCGCGGTTTTGCGGTTTTTTATTACCAGCCTTCTTGCAGATATTAAATCAGATAGTACTCTAGATTGAAATGCGGAGAATTTTTCATTTTCGCCGCCAAACTTTTTGTACAATGACAGGCTGTTGTGCTCAACTCCGGGCATTTTAGTGTAATGTTTGACTAGTGCAGTGAAAATTCTTGTATTTCTTGTTGTAATTCTGCGAGTCATTGTTTTGCCTCGAAACGATAGACTATTTTTTCGGCTCTTCGTGCCCGCCGAACTGGTACCTTAGGGCAGCAACCACTTTGGTGGAAAAATCGGGTTTCTTGAAAGAGCGCTTGCGCGCCTTCATCGCCTCATTTAGGATTGGCATTTTCATTTTGTGCTCTTTTGCCGCCTGCAATGCCCACTTGCCGGTTTCGCCGCCACCAACTTTTCCCGAAACCCTTGAAAGCTTCGGGTCCTTCTCCAACGCGCGCCGGAGCAAATCCACTAGCCAACCCCTTATAACCGAGCCATTCTGGTAAACTTTCGTGACTTCGCGCAAATCTAGCCGGTATTTCGATTTTGCGAGCAGCTTGTAGCCTTCGCCGTATGATTGCAAGAGAGAGTATTCCATCCCGTTGTGCACCATTTTCACGAAATGGCCGGCGCCTGAAGGCCCGAGGTAAGCATACCCGTTTTCGATTGCAAGCGCCTTGAACACCGGCTCGGCTTCATTGAACGCTTTCCTCTCGCCGCCCACCATGAGCGAAGCGCCGCTTGCAGCGCCTTCGAGCCCTCCAGAAGTTCCCGCATCGAGAAAATAAATCCCTTTCCTTGAAAGCCCCTTCGCCCTTTTCACCGAATCCCTGTAGAATGAGTTCCCGCCGTCGATTATTATATCGCCCTGCGAAAGAAAGGGCTTTAGCCCAGCAATCACTTCATCAACAGGCTTGCCGTGCGTCACCATGAGCATGATTATTTTTTTCTGCGGCAGCTTTTCGCAAAAGCCCCTATAAGAGAGCGAGCCAATGGCGCCCTTTGCAGTGATTTCCTTCATTGCTTCCTGCGAGCGCGCATAAACAACCACCTCAAACCCCTTTTCGAGCAGGCGGCTGGCCATGCGCGAGCCCATCTTCCCCAAGCCGATAAAGCCGATTCTCATCAAACCACTTAAGCGAAAAATCCCTTGTTGTTTCTTCAAACCAATTTTTTATATTCCGTTGGCGCATCTTCAGTGAACTTCTTCATGCCCTCATAAGTGAGCCTGTGCGACATTAGCTCCTTGAAAACGCCAAACGGCATTGTGGCGATGTCGGCGCCCACAAGTGCGGCTTCGCGCACCTGCCTTGCGTTGCGCAAGGACGCGGCAAGCACTTCGGATTTTATGTTGTACTTCCTGAAAATGGTGACAATCTGGGCCACCAAGTCTATGCCTGAAACTATTCCGTTGTCCTCTAGCATCTTGCCGCCATGCATGTGCCCGTTTAGCGGGTAATAATCCTCTTTTGAGAAACTAGCGAATTCTTCCCCGTGCTCTTTGCGCAGCATGTCATCAATCCTCCCCGCAAAAGGGCTCACGAAATTAGCGCCTGCTTTCGCGGCGGCAAGAGCCTGCTCGGGAGTGAAAATGAGGGTGCAGTTCACCGGAATCTTCGCCCTGCGTAGTTCGCGGATTGCCATTATCCCGTCAAAGTCCTTTCCACCGCCCTGTGCAAAGGAAGCGTTCACAGGGATTTTGATGTAAACGTTTTTTGCAACCTTGTTGAACTTCTTGAAAATCCTCTTTCCCTGGGAAACCATTTCCTTGAATCCTGTTTCAGTGACTTCGAGGCTTACCGGGGTGCCTTTCGCAATCTTCAGGGCGCGCTTTATGTAGGATTCAAGGTTGACTTTTTCCCCCGCTGCCTTGAGCTCATCCACCGCCTTTTTCACAAGAGATGGGTTCATTGTGATGCCGTCGCACACCCCGGCGCGGTATACCTGCTCTATTTCGGAGAGGATTGCAGAATCGAGGAAAAACTTCATTCTATCACGGTAGAAATAGGTATTGCAACGCTTAAAAAAGGTGGTTTTTCGGTGCAGGAAAAGGCTTATTAGCCACCGGGATGTCTAGTTTTACTCATGCGCCGCAGTTATGATAAGTGGGAAGAATTTGCCCCAAACCCTAAGTTCCGGCCAGAGGATTTGAAGCTACCGGATAGGCCAATCAAGGCACCTTTAACCGCAGACAATACCAAAGGACGGGAACAATGGGAGGAAATGATTCTCCGGGCAGCCGACCTTTTTGTTTCCGGAAAAATCAGCCTGGAAAAATGGCGGCAAGTGACCGGGCTTTTTGGCCAGTTATATTCGGAAACCCTGTTCCAAACAATAGTCAGGGCGAGAAAAAAACGTTTGGCCATCAATCGCGGCACATGGGATCCACTAGATCACTTTCCAAAAGCGCTCAGGTGGCCTGAAGGCCTTGCTGAACTCATTCAAAAAGAAATACACAGTACACTGCAAAAATCAAAAGTTGGAAGCGGAAAAGGGGCTAAACCATCAAGGCCTACAATTTCGGCAGCACGCCTATCAATTTTAATCGCAAGGCGATTCGGCGTGCCGGTTTCAGGGCAGACGCTTAAAACTTATATAAACGCGACCCCTGAAGGGAGAACTATAGAAGTGTCAAGAAAAGGTTTCGTGGGTTATGAATTCTACCATCCAAGGCAATTTTTTAACAGACTGGCAAAAGGAGGGGATGCAATACCACTTAGAGCGCCAAGAAGTTCATTCAGGAGCACGGGCCGTACTGGCGTGCGCCCCCATAATTATAGCATGTATGAGTTTGGAGTCTCTGCGGATCCAGCCCCAACAAGGTTCACTATTAGGCCAAGGCGCGGATAGGGGGCTTTCGCAAAAAGGTTTATTAGCTCCAAAATGCTTCTTATTACAAGAGTGGTATTGTGCCAGAACCTAAAAAACGGAAAAAATCTTACGAACCTGGCTGGATGACAAGCCCGCCTCCAAGCATGGCCACAAAATTCGATGAAATAAAGCTCCTCGATGGCCTTGGCAACCCGCATTTTAGGGAGGATTTCAACAAAGGGAGGAAACTGCTTAGGCCAGTTCTTGTTCAGGCGGCAGATGCTTATCTCCGTGAAGGTCTCGATGCAAACGGGGTTGACCGCCTGCTCTCGAAGTTCAAAGGATGGTTGGATGCAGGCCAGGCCGGAGTGCTATTGAAAACAAGAAGGGAAAAGCTCGGCCTGCAGCACCGGAACAACGATTATGCCATGACAGCAAAACTTGCAGGATGGGATGAAGAAATTGTAAAATTCATAGATGCAAAGATTGCAGCAGCAGCCCAGGGGCCTGGCAAAAAAATCTCGCTTTTGGCCTTGGTAGTGGGCCTTGGAAGGAAGTTCAGAAGGGCCATTGCCGGCAGTGTCCTGGTACATTACATACGCGCAACACCTGCAGGAAGGAACCTATATATCAGCAGGCACGGCCTTAGGAGCTTGTACCTACACGGCACAATCTCAGAATTAAAGAGAAGGGGCATAACCTTCCGGTCCCTGCGCCATACAACAAGCCAATTTGGTCGTGCAGGGATGGGAAGCGACAAATGGGCGCCACTCGAAATGGGTGTTGGACAAAAAGTACGCCGCTTTTTGCGGAGATAGCCGAAAATTTTACAAAGCAAGAACAAGGTAAGTGAACTGCATCACTTCTTCGTTTTTGCAAAGAGCTCGTTCACTTTCTTCCAGTTGATTACATTGAAGAATTCCTTCACATAATCCGCGCGCTTGTTCTGGTATTTGAGATAGTACGCATGCTCCCAGACATCCACCCCGAGGAGGGGTTTTTTGCCCTGCGAAATCGGGTTGTCCTGGTTTGGCGTCGAAACTACCTCGAGCTTCCCCGGCCCGTAAACAAGCCAGGCCCATCCCGAACCGAACTGGCCAAGCGCCGCCGCGGAAAACTTTTCCTTAAAAGCATCGAAAGAACCAAAATCCTTGTCGATTGCAACTGCGATTTCCCCAGTCGGCTTTCCGCCGGCATTTGGTGCCATGAGTTCCCAGAAAAGCGAGTGGTTGTAGTGGCCTCCGCCATGGTTTCTTACCGCGGCCCTTATTGATTCTGGCACGGAATTGAGGTCTGTTAATAGCGCCTCGATGCTCTTGCTCCTGCTTTCCGTGTTGCCGTCAAGCGCGGCGTTGAGCTTGTCGACGTATGCCTGGTGGTGCTTGTCGTGGTGTATCCTCATTGTCTGCTCGTCTATGTAAGGCTCGAGCGCGGTGTAAGCGTATGGCAGTTTTGGCACGTCGAATGGCATAGTAAAGAAATCCCCCTAATAGTGAATACAATAAATTGTTGTTAAGTGTTTTTAAAGGGTGAGCAGCTTTCGCCTAGTTCCTTCGCGCCCTTATGAGGCTTATTGCTGCATTCACTGCAGATATTTGTCCCGTCAGCAGCCTCTTTATCTCATTGTTTACAGGCAGCACCCCATCGGCTTGAAAGCTTTTGCCTATCTGCTCGCCCCTCTGCCTTATCTGCCTGTATTCAGCCCCGAGCTGCTGGCGCAGTTTCAAAAGCGGGCCAAGCCTGCCGCTAAAAACAGCGTGCGAAAGGGCATCCAACTCGCGCTGGGTTAGGTTGCGAAGCGGATTAAACGCGTTTACAAATTCATCAGCCTGCCTCCTGCTCAGGCTTTCCTGCACTCCAGGCCTGTTTTTTCCGAGCATATGAATGTAAAGTTTCCAATTAATTTAACGCTATCGGTTTCAGTTCCACTTCGCTCTCAAGCTTTGTTTGTTCAGCAGGTTTTGCCGCTCAAGCTTCTTTATGATGGCATTGGACTGGCTTATGTTATCACGCATGGCAGGCAAGCTTTTCTTGTATTGTTCGCCGTTTGGTTTTCTAATTCGGGCCATAGTAACCCTATAGACCCTTTTCGTCTGTCTTCTCATTTCGTAAAATGGCGACAGGTCAGAAACCGCCCCGCCGCGTACCTCGGCAACCAATTTTTTTAGCGTTGGCAGATTGTCGGCCCTGAACTTGTCAGCATCTTGTACAACTTTGCGCAAATCCATCCTCGACTCCGTGTACCGTCTTTTGAGAACCGCAAACAAGGTTCCGAGCTTCTTCATGGATTTCAGCATATCATTACCCGCGGATTTTTTGGTATTCAGCACTTCCGGATTCAGTTCATGCCCAGCTTGTTTTTTTTGTTCAGTTGTTCAATAACCGGTATTGTGGCGTTTATTGCAGCCAGCGACTCACGCCACCCCTTCAAGAGACTCATCGCCTTTTCGTGCCTGCTCCTAGAAGTTTTTTTAAATACCCTTACTGCAATCTCGAAGGCCATGCATATCCGCTCGGCCTCATCCTTTGACCTATACATCGGCGTGAGGTCGGCAAATACCCCATGTTCTATTTGTTCTTTCATTT
>CAYJWI010000007.1:30373-49546 GCA_964373815.1 uncultured archaeon
ATTAATACTTTTCCTTTATGTTCAGGTACCTTTCAAGCTCGGTTTTCACGTTCCTCGAGCAGACATGGTCGTGGTGGCGGAACCCGCCGCCGAAGGTTTTCGGTATGTGCATGAGCTCGTGGATTATGGTCTCGAGCTGCTCGTTCTGCGGCTGCCTGTCAAATTTTTCGGAAATCAGCTCGATTACGTAAAAGCTCTTCTTCTGTCCCATGCCAAGCATCATCACCTTCCCTATGCAGTGGATGCGCGCAATGGTCCTGCGCGTTTTCGAGCCCCAGCTCCGAACAACAGTAAGGCGCTCCGGTATCACGTGCGGGTAATTGAGCGAACGTGCGATTTCGTGCGCCTTCTCCGTCCAGGCCTGGTCAAAAGCGTATTTCATGCAATGAATAAGCCTTCATGAAATAAAACCTTTTTGGTTTGGCCGCCGACAAAAGCAGGAAAATATTTTATTGGAAATGCAGATTCATGAAACCATGTTCATGCCTTTCGGTAGTGGAGCAAAAGCGAACCCTGCTTGTTCAGCTTTTTGGATTTGACCAATCCAAAGCTTGCCTGGGAAACCTCTTTTGAGAACATGCCTATGCCGGAGCCGAACAGCACTGGCTCGATTGTGATGTACAAATCATCAATCAGCCCTTTTTGCAGGAAATAGTCATAGGCAACCCTTCCTCCAAGAATGCAGACTTCCTTGTACCCTTTACTCGAAATAAAGCCTTCAAGGTTTTTTTTAGTGGGATTGAACAAAGTTTTCAGTTTCCCCTCCTCTTCCACCCCGTCGATTTTCGTGGTGAGCACTATGCAGTTTCTTTTCGCAAGGGCGTTTTTAGAGAATTCGTAGCTCTTGCTCGCCATCACAATGACATCCGCCTTGTCCTCGAGCCTGTGCAGCTCCTCCTTGTCCTCCTTGCTTGTCCACGAAGAGCTGTGCCCCGGATAGCGGGCGATGTAGCCGTCGATTGTTACGGCGGCTGCGGCGAAATAATGCGGTTTAGATGTTTTCAAATTCACCGGATCACTCAATCATTTTATCAGCGAGAGGAATTCCTTCCTCGTCTGGGGGTTTTTGAGAAATGAGCCTGTCAGAGAGGAAGTGATTGTCTTCGAGTTCACTTTCTGCACCCCGCGCACGACCATGCAGGTGTGCGTCGCCTCCGCGACCACGGCAACCCCTTTTGGCTTGAGGATTTTATCGAGCGCCTTTGCTATCTGCGAGCACATGCGCTCCTGTACCTGCAGCCTCCTTGAATAAATTTCTATGACGCGCGGTATCTTGCTAAGGCCTATTATTTTCTTGTTCGGGATGTAGGCCACATGGATTTTCCCGAAAAACGGAAGGAGGTGGTGCTCGCAGGTCGAGAAAAAATCAATATCCTTCACGATTACCATGTTGCTGTCCTCCGCCTTGTAGAGTGCGCCATTGACGGCTTTCGCGGGGTCTTTGCCGTAGCCCGATGCCATGTGCTTCCATGCCTTCATGAATCTCCCCGGCGTGTGCCTTAGGCCTTCGCGCAAGGGGTCCTCGCCGATGCACTCGATTAGCCCTTTCACTATTTTCTCATCCAATAAAACGCCTTTCATTTCATAGCATTTTTTGCTATTAAGGCGTTTTAAAATGTTCACATGACAAAGTTTCCGCATGGGCAATGGGAGCCAAAAAGAAAAAAGGGCGTTAAAACAGTTTAGGGCGCTAGAAAAAAAAGCTTCAAAAATGAGGCTTGCTGCAGAAGGTTGGGGCGCCAAATGGAAAATGCTCATAGCCACAATAATGTCAGCTCAATCCAGGGATGAAACCACTATTAAAATTGCCGCTTTGCTATTCAAGCGATATAAAACTTTAAAGAGCCTCTCCCGAGCAAGATACCAAGCTGTTCTTCGGGTACTCAGAAGCATGAATTACAACCGGACGAAAGCCAAGAATATCATTTTGTGCGCGAAGGCTTTAATGGAAAAGCATGGGGGGCGCATTCCGGAGGATTTTAATGAACTAACCCAGTTGCCCGGGGTTGGGAGAAAAACTGCCAATGTTTTTTTGTCTGAAACGGGGCACGACGCTATTGGGATAGACACCCACGTTGCTTATATATCGCAAAAGCTTGGGTGGGCAAAACATAAAAGGCCAGATAAAATAGAGCCGGACTTGAACCGTTTATTCCCAAAAAAACACTGGCGCAATATAAACCCTGTCCTGGTCAGGTTTGGAAAAACTTACACTAGTAAAAAGGAAAAAGATAAACTGTTAAAGGAAATTAAAGGAATTAAATGATTAACCTGGAAGCTTTTTTTGGGGTGGGGGGAAGTAAACCCTTCCTGAAACAGAAGCCTATGCTTTTATACTTCCGAATCCATTATTTTTCCATGGCAATACAGGCGAAAAAGCTAAACAGGATGAAAAAATTACTGGTCTCGGTAGCTCTTGCGGGCGCAGTAGGGTTGGGCGTGCATGGGTTGTCCAGGATTGTAAAGGATTCTAGGGCAATGGCGCGGCGGGCCCGCATAGAAGAGGCGCAGAGGCAGCAAAATCTCGCGCTATTGGCTGGCCTGAAGGAAAAACACATCTACAAGCCCTCCGCTTTCCTGAATGCGGGGCTTTCATGGAAAGAGGCCGAAATGCTGCTAAGGCTTGACAAGGAATCGATAGAGAGGCTAGGCGCCATTTGCGGCTTTTATGGAAAGCCTTATCAGCGGGAGGAACGCCTTACTCGTCTGCCGATTTCTGAAGCTTTTACTCCGCGCGAGCAGCTCGCGATTGCAAGGCTCGCTTCCGGGATGAAACAGGAGGACATCATGAGAACACTCGATGTGCTGCTTCCGGGGATGATGAGGGAACTTGAAGGGCTGAA
This sequence comes from uncultured archaeon, assembly GCA_964373815.1. Classification (GTDB taxonomy): domain Archaea; phylum Iainarchaeota; class Iainarchaeia; order Iainarchaeales; family Iainarchaeaceae; genus UBA10205. The sequence continues at coordinate 33,217 of CAYJWI010000007.1, forward strand.
AAGAGAAATAAAGGCGCACAAACCGCTGATTTCTTTTGACCCCCGGCAAATAGGCCATTTGCCCGGCAACATAAAAGAGGCCATAAAGCACCGCGACCCGCATCTCTTGAAGTCAGACATGATGAAACTCGAGAAAGATGAAGTGTGGATGGATATAATGGACAGGAAGGACATGAACGAGGCCAGGTCATTTTTCCTTTTCGCGCACCTGTCAAATATGCGCTTAGGCATCGAAGAATTACTCAAGGGAGCTTCGCCCGTGGAAAGGAAAAGAATACTCGAATTTTTGGGGCAATTCCAAGGCCCCTTCAACACGAGATGAGCGCTCCCGGCAAATGCCTTCAAGACGTGATTTAAGCCTTATTCCGCCATTTTAATCAGGGACTCCGTGGCCGCCCCAAAACCTTTATATAGCTTAACACGCGTTAATTAGGTATAATCGGAAGTGATTGGAAAGTGGAAACCACGGCAAAGACAAAAGCTCCTGTTTCTGAACAGGCAGCCGAAGGCATGATTACAAAGGACATGACTATAGGCGAAGTGGTCGCGCGCTACCCGGAAACAGCGGAAATAATGCTGGGTTATGGTTTGCACTGCATAGGCTGCCACGTCAACCCCTATGAGAGCATAGAGGGCGGGGCAATGGGGCACGGAATGAGCCCCGAGACGATTGAGGGAATGGTAAGGGAAATGAACGAGGCCGTTGGCGGCCACGAGGACAAGGACATTGCGCTTTCAGATTCGGCGATAAAAAAGTTTGCAGAGCTGATGGAAAAGGAAGGCAAGGCAGGATGGGGCCTCAAGTTCTCGGTCGAGCCCGGCGGATGCTCGGGCTTTAGCTATGTGATGGATTTTGCGCAAAATCCGGAAGCAAACGAGAAGACCATAACGGAAAAGGGGATGAAGGTCTTCGTTGACAAGGAAGTTTTCGCAATGGTAAAAGGCGTAAGGATCGATTACACCGACGGATTGCAGGGCTCGGGATTCAAAATCTCGAACCCGAACGCGCAGGGCAGCTGCGGATGCGGAAAGTCCTTCCACTAAACCCCATTCTTTATTTTGGGCTTTTTTTAATTTTTTCAAGTGGTTCTTTTTATGCCTATAAAACTCACTGAAGAGCCGCACACGCAGAATGGGAAGACCGATGCCAGAGGCAGCATCGTGGCTTCGAGGCCAGAGCGCAAACCTGCAGCGCAACAGAACCCATTCGAAGCGCAGAGAAAACTCGTCCAAGAGAATCTCAGTGGAGTCGGCAAAGTGATTGCTGTGCACTCCGGCAAGGGCGGAGTCGGCAAATCAATGTTCGCGGTAAACCTCGCGGCCACGCTCGCAAAAAAAGGGTTCAAGGCAGGGCTCGTGGACGCGGATGTAGACTGCCCCTCGTGCCACAAAATGCTCGGCAAAACCGAGAGGGTTTTTGCAGATGAGAGGCAGCGCCTCAAGCCGCTCGAATCTTGCGGGATAAAAGTGCTTTCAGTCGGCAACATGGTCGAAAGCGAAGACTCTGCAAATATAATGCGCGGGCCGATAATGTTCAAGCTCATTTCCGAAATGCTCTACAAGGCAGACTGGGGAAAACTCGATTACCTGATAATCGACCTTCCGCCAGGCACTGGCGACAACCCGCTCACGATAATGCAGATATGCCCGCTCTACGGCCTGATTATTGTCACGCAGCCGCAGGAAGTAGCGCTCGTCGATGCGCGCAAATCCGCGGACATGTCCAAGAGGATGAACGTTCCTGTAATAGGGATTGTCGAGAACATGTCTGGAGATGTTTTCGGCACTGGCGGCGCGGAGAGCACGGCACAAAAGCTCGAAATGAATTTTCTCGGCTCAATCCCGCTGCAAAAGAACATCCGCGAGCTCTCCGACAAAGGGGTTCCGCCAGTGCTAGAGGACGCGGCACTCTACAAAAAATTTGCCGAAATAATACAGGAAGCGGCAATTTAATCCGCGCCCCTGCAACGCTTTAAAAGCACTATCACTTTCAATTGGTTTTGGCAGGTTTTAAAATGGCAAAGGAAAAATTCAGGCTAGTGAAAAGCAAAAAGGAAACGCCGGACACGGTAACAATCACCCTTGAGTCTGAAAAAAGGCAGGACTTCAAGCCCGGCCAGTTCTTCATGATAGAGTTCACAAGGCCGGAGAAAATCCCCAAACGCTCGTATTCCGTTTCTTCCTCGCCCACAAAACCTGGGATAATCGAATTTACTGTAAAGCAGATGCCTGAAGGCTATATTTCAAAGCTTCTCAATGAAGCAAAAGAAGGCGAGGAGTTCATCCTCGATGGGCCTTGGGGGCATTTCGTATTCGACCCGGAGAAAATGCCGGAGATAGTCATGCTCGCGGCAGGTTCTGGAATCGCACCATTCAGGTGCTTCTGCCAGTACCTCATTGATAAAAAGCTCAGCACAAAATCTGCGCTGGTTTACAGCAACAAGACAGAGGAAGACATAATCTGCCACATGGAACTCCTGGAATATTCAAAACTGATTCCAGGAATGGAACTGACGCTCACACTTTCCAGGGAGCAAAAACCCGGCTTCAGGAACGGCAGGATAGATGAACCGCTAGTAAAAGAAATCACGGCGAAACATCCGGATGCGCATTATTTCATCTGCGGCCCGCCGGTAATGGTCTCGGACACGGAAAAACTCCTGCTCGATGCGGGCATAGCAAAAGAAAAAATAAAAACAGAAAAATACGGCTAATTATTTTCAGAGTTCAGGATTCTGGAAAGCTCTCCAATACCTTTGACCACGTTTTGGCTTGGGGTGTTGAAGAATGAGTCATCAACTGCAAAAATCTTTTTTTGCTTGACTGCAGAAACCCTATCCCAACCGCTTCTCTTCAAAAGCAAATCCATATCCGCCTTTTTCCCTATCCCGCACCAGTTGAGCATGATTTTATCAGGGGCAAAATCCGCAACTTCCTCAAGGGAAACTTTCCTGCTGTGCTCGCCTGGTTTCAGTATTCCCCTTGCTCCGGCAATCTCTATCATTTCCACGACCCAATTGCCGGAAGCCATCGGCGGCCTTGGCCATTCTTCGGCATAAAGCCTTTGCCTGCCTGCGGCAACAGCGGTTTTCCTTATAGATTCGATTTCTTTTTTCATTGCAAAAACACAACCCTTCGCCCCTTTTTCTTTCCCTACCGCTTCGCCTGCATGTAAGATGTTGCCCATTATGTCATCGACTGAAAGCGGGTCAAAATGCACCACATGAACCCCGTTTTCGCGCAGCTCGTCCGCATACCTTGCCTGCAGGAAGGTCGAGGAGAACACGATGTCTGGGCTTAGTGAAATTATCCTTCCGATGTCTATGTCGGTGTAAGTGCCTATCACCTCGAAGCCCCTGTTCAGCTTTGCGCAGGCCTTGTCATAAGATGTCGCCGCGATTATCTCGCCTCCGCAGCCAAGTGCCTCGAGGATTTCGGTGTTGCTTTTTGCGATTGATACTATGCGCACAGAACCATTACCTCCAGGTTGTATTTATTTTTTCCCATCTGTCTTCCAAAGACGGTGTTCAAGCCTTAATGGGCCACACAGTAATCCATATTAATGCTTTCAAACTTCCATGTTGTCGGTAAAAATGGAGAAAAGGGAGGCAAAAAGGGTAATCGAGGCCGCGCTTTTCACGGCCCCTGGCATTGTACCGGTAAAGGAGCTTGCAAGGATAATAGATGTCAATGTCGCGGAAACAAGGGTCATACTAAGCGAACTAATACATGATTACGACGCAAAGGACACAGCCCTTGAGATAAGGGACGAGGCTGAAGGCGTGAGGATGACGGTAAAGCAGAAGTATGAATCCTCTGTCGGCCACATGGCAGCATCGCCCGAGTTGCATAAAGGGATAATGAAGACGCTCGCATACATCGCATACAAGCAACCGGTGAAACAGTCCGAGGTCATCAATTTCCGCAACAGCAAGGCTTACGAGCACATAAAGCTGCTGCGCGAAAAGGGTTTTTTGCGCAAGGAGAAAAAAGGAATCACATATTTGCTCTACACCACCCCGAAGTTCCGGGAATACTTCGGCAAGGACGTGAAGAGCGCGCCTTCAGCGCAGGAAAATGCAAAGCAGCAGGCTGATGAAAAAAAGCAGGAAGCGCCGAGCCGGAATGAAAATGCCTAAAAGAAATTAAAGCGCATATTTCATTTCGAGTTTGCGACCGACTTCTCCGAATCCTTTTTCGCAATCCGCACTTCGAGAACGCCGTTGTTGAGGTTCGTCCTCAGCGTGCTGCCTTTGACTTTGCATGGGAAAACCACGCGCTTGAGGAATTTTTTAGAGTTCCTGTTGTAGACAAACATCAACTGCTCCGATGCCCTCACTTCTATGTCTTTGGTAGGCAGGTTTGCAGCCTCGACAACCACTAGCAGCTCGCTGCCGAAATCTATTATTTCGATGAGCGGGCTCGCATCTTTCTTTTCCGCAGAGGTTTTTTCCTTGAGAAGACCGAACTCGTCTATGTGTATGCACCCAGAGCCGTCAAGCGAGAGTGAAAAACCCACCTTGAGCGGCTTCGAGAAATCCACCTCATCCTCGCCGAACTCTTCGAGCAGTTCCGAGATGAGGTCTTCCATCATGTCGAAGTCAATTCCGTTCCCGTACAGGGTTCGCTTCTTCCACTGAGCCATTTCACCACTTAAAATAATTTCTTCTGGTACTTTTCTTGCTGCAGGTCGCTTATTGTCTGCCAGGACTTCCTAACAAATCCCGGAAAGGCATTATTGTGTAACAAATAATTCTTTAAAAACTTAATTGTAGCTTCGTCGCCGGGGTATCCGGAGCCAACTTCGCCGAATTCGCCCGAAATTTTTTTGATTGCCTCGTCCCTTTCCACTTTTGCGAGCACCGATGCAGCCGAAACAATGGGGTAATTGACGTCCGCCTTGTGTTCTGAAACGATTTTTGCGGGAAACGAGATGTATTTGCCTATCCTTTTGGCGAATTCGGCCATGACAACGTCCGGGGAATCCACGTAAACCACATCAGGCTTCACCGAAAGCTCGTTGAGCAGCCTGCCGGCATGCATCGCCTCTATCTCGTTGAGGCTTTTCCTCGCCATGAGTCTGTCAATCTCCTCTGCGGTGATGTGGGAGGTGTGGCTTTCGAGCACGATTTTCTTTATTTGTGGGAATTGCCTCTCCCGCTCCTTTGCAGAGAGCATTTTCGAGTCCTTCACCCCGAGCTCGACGAGCTTTTCCTCGTCCTCTTTTTTTATCAGCGCCACTGCCATGACAAGAGGGCCAAGGCATGGGCCCCTTCCGGCTTCGTCGATACCAGCGATGAGCATCGAAAGAAAAAGGGAGGACGTTTTTAAAAATGAGCTATTTCAGGTGTCGTTCAGCCCTTAGGTGTTGGAGGTTTCTCCTGATTGTTGTGTGCGCATCAGTTAAAAACACTGGTGGCCTAAACTTCCCCCCTTTCAAAAATAAAGAGGCGTCATGCGGAACAAAACTCCAGCCCGAGTATTCTGGATTTTTCGCCAATTCACCCACAGCCCTGCGTTCAAGCACCGCTTTTACCCTAGCAGTAAGGTTTTTTGGCAGCGCGGTTATATATGGGGGATAAATTAACTTATCTTGAATTATTATTGAAATGTTTTTTCTAGCCAAGAATATTATATCGGCTACTCTCATGTCATCTTTTAATTTAGTAGACCCGCCATTTCTATATATAAAGTCTGCAAAGGCTATAGCCTCTGGACAGTTAATGGAAAGTGCATCTTTTGATTTTTTGCGCCTTGCGAGTGAAAAACTAAATGCCTCATAAGGTGTTGAATGTTGTGTGTTGGTTACAGAATGCCTGAGCTCAAAACAATAATCGGCAGGGTCAAATTTGTCTGACATTTCAACCACAAAAAAGTAAAACTTATTTCAGTATCGCGAGCCCGCGGTTAGCGCGGTCAATGTCGCGCTGACATGCGGAGCATTCATCAATGATGTCCAGGACAATTCTCTTGTTCTCGCCTGCAATGCCTATGTCTGAAGCGTCGGCGTTGGTTTTTCGCAGGAATTCGAACTTGTCCTGGTAAACAGAGTAAAGGCTTTTGAGCCCTGCCTGCACCTGCGCCTTTTCAGGGTTTTTCGCGCCGGCGTTGGTGTGCAGCCTCGAGCGCCCCATGCATAGCACGCAGTTTTTCTTTACGAACTTTTTGAGGGTGTCTTCCCTGCCCTTTAACTCGTGCACATCCATACTAATAGCAAGTGCTAAGGCAATATTTAAGGCTTGGCAAGAGCGAAACTGTTTAAAAAGCAGGAAAAAAGAAAGAAAAATTTGGAAAGATGGCGAAAAAAGTTGAACAAAATGTTTTATTTAAAAAAAATAGAAAGAAAGTGATGGCCTTTACGCCACCACTTCTATGTTAAGCTTCTTCTTGAGTTCCCTATACCGGTTCCTTATCGTTACCTCTGTTACCCCGGCAACGTTCGCGACTTCCTTTTGTGTCCTGCGCTCGCCCTTCAAAAGGCCGGCTATGTACACAGCGGCTGCCGCGACACCAGTAGGGCCCCTTCCCGAGATGAGGCCGTTCTTTATCGCCTCTTCGAGGATTTTGCGCCCCTCTTCCTGCACTTCGCCAGAAAGGTTCAGTTCAGATGCGAACCTTGGGATGTAGTGTATAGGGTTTGTGAGGGGTATGTCGAGCTTGAGCTCCCTTACAAGGAACCTATAGGTCCTCCCGATTTCCTTCTTCGTAAGCCCTGAGGCTTCGGCCATTTCATTGAGCGTCCTTGGGACATTGTAGTTCCTGCACACAGTGTAGAGAACTGCGGCGACAACCGCCTCAATGAGCCTTCCCCTTATGAGGCCCTTCTTCACTGTCTTCCTGTAAAGCAGTGCAGCCGCCTCTATGAGCTGTTCAGGAGTGTTCAGATAACTCGCAATCCTGCGGAGCTCTGTTAGGGCAATTGAGAGGTTCCTCTGCATAGAAGAGCTAATTGATGCCCTCTTATGCCACTTTATGAGCCTGTACATCTGCGCCCTCGACTTCGAGGAGAGCTTGTTCCCCCTAAGGTCGGTTCCGCGCCTGTCAATCATCGTGACAAGCCCCTTGTTCAGCTTGACGTATTTCATAGGAGAGCCTGTCCTTGCCCTCTCTTCCATCTGGTCGGAGTCAAAGCTCCTCCATTCCTTGCCGAAATCAACTTCGTCCTCGGATAGGATTAGGCCGCATGAATTGCAGACAATTTCGCCTTTTTCCTCATCCCTCGCCACTTTAGTGCTCCCACATTCAGGGCACTTCACATCAGCCATTTCGAATCAACTCCTCGGTGCTGCTTCCCCCCACGGAAAGCGAGTCCTCAAACCCAAAAGATTTTAAATAAAGCAGAGAACGAGAACTAATATACTTGCTGCCCACATCCTTTATAAACTTTGCGGTTCAAATAGTAGGGAACTATTTTCCCCCAATTTCCGCTTTCTCGCCGCTTTTTGGGGCTTTAGGCCCGGTTTTGGCCTTCTTCGATTCCTTGCGGCGAAGCGCCTTTTCCTCGCTGGGGGGAGTATAAGATTTAAGCACTACCCCGCTCACAGTGCCATGCTGTCCCGGCCTTGAAGTAACCTTGACATAAACATCGGCGCCGCTGCCTGCGGATGCCTTTACCACTGCGCCTTTTGTGATGATGTTCCTTCTTGCGAACTGGGTGTCGGCATGGTTCTCCACCACCGAAAGCACCTCGTACTTCGCCGCCTTCTTTGAGTCAGGGCTTGTTGCAACCACAAAGCGGCCCTTGCGGAGCTTTACTTTCTCGGTGTTTCCCATTCCCCTTGCGGTGATGCGGTCTATCGCTTCCTCCGAAGGCGCGATTGTGGTAAGTGTGGCTTCTCCGCCTTTCCATGCGAGCCTCTTGTCAGATGCCCGTAGGGTCGTCCTTACGCCACCCGAAACCTTTGTCGCGCTTTTCATGTGCCACTGTGCCATGCAATCACTTTTTTAAGACAAAAACCTTATTCTCGTAATGCCACTAAAGCCCGGAAAAATGGATTTTGCTGCATTTACTGGCAAAATTACTACTGATTCTTACAGCGCGACCATTAAAAAGCTTGCGATTGCATCGCAAAAGGCGGGCTGTTTTGCCCAGCTCGCCCCATGCCGCGTTGTCGCAGGCAAGAGGCACCTCAACGCAGCCCTCGAGCACACATTTTCGGCCATCGGGTCAGGGCAGAACTTCGCCAAAAAGCCTGAACTTGAATTCCTGATAAGGCTTCTTGGCGAAAAGCAGCTTGACAAGGTATTCGAAAAGGCAAGATTTGGAAACGAGCCCCTGCTACTTGTTGTGGAAAAGAAAAAGCCGTCCAAAGCGCGGGAAATAATGAAGGAAATTGGATTTGTGAAACAAAAGTTCCCCTTTGGAAAAAACATGGAAGAGCTGATGCATCTCTACAGCATTTCAGAAAAGGGAATCGAAACGCTCCGCGGGCTCAAGAGCCCACTTGAGGAGCTGGTGATTGAAAAAACCTCATTCGTGGCAATGGAAAGATAGAAAAATACTGTAAAAAACTAATGCGTTTTTGTGTTTCATAAAAAAACTTGGAGCCAACTATTCCTCTTCCTTGTAATACGTATTCAGCACTTCGTGTATCTTCTTCGCCTTCTTCGGCCCCATCTTCTCGGCTTCCTGCAATTCCTTCTGCGTCGCGTTCACTATTGTGCGGATTGAGCCGAATTTTTTGAGAAGCGCCTTTGCAAGCCCGGGGCCGACCATTGGGAAGCCCTCGAGCACGAACTGCTGCTGCGCCTGCGCTGTCAAGCCTTTCCTCCCCACGCGAAGGCGGATTTCGTTGTCCTTTCCGAGCTGCTCGCGCTTTGCTATCTGGTAGAGGTACTTGACAGTTTCCTCTTCATCCGCCGCGTAGAGTATCGGGATGTGGTAGTTGAGCGCAATCGAGGCGAGTATCCCGCGTATCGCGTTCTCGTGTATGTTGCGCGTGGTGAAGAGCTCTTGCGGGTTTCCCTCGAGAATTATCAGCGGCGCTGAGTAGTTGGAGGACATCGTGGTTAGCTGGTTGAAGAGCCTGCCGTCGATTACAGAGCCCAAAAAATCCTCAACCGTTTTCCTCTCGACGACAATATCATCGCTTAGCACATAATCCCCGACCTCGAGCTGCTTTACCTGTATGAGCGCGCCGGTTTCCTTGAGGCGCAGGACAATGCTCGATGCCTGCTCGCGCGTATCGACATAAATTATCACCTTGTCGGCGTAGCCTTCCGAGTATTTCATGAGCGTGGTCTGCAAATCGAGCCTTTTTCCAGGCATGCCATTTTCACCCTGCAACTCGAGCTTTTTTTCAGGCATTCCGTTCCCGGCCTGCAGTTGTTTTAGGGTCGCGTGCATTTTTTTCTCCTTTGCCCTGCTTGCGTAGTAAAACGCCTCGTCGCGCGTATCCTTTGCGAGAAGAATGATTACGCGGCCCTCGGTTTTCCTTCCTGTCCTTCCCCTGCGCTGTATTGTGCGAACTTCGGAAGGCACGGGTTCGTAAAACACGACGAGGTCGACTTCGGGGATGTCAAGGCCCTCCTCCGCGACGCTTGAGGCGATGAGGCAGTTGTACTTGCCTTCCTTGAGTTCGCTTATTATCCGCCCCTGCTCTTTTTGCGTAAGGCCCTTGTCTTCCCCTTTCGTCGCCTGCCCTACAAACCTTTTCGCCTTTATTTGAGGGATTGGTTCGAGGTATTTTTCTATGAAGCGGATGTTGTCCCGGTAATGGTTGAAGACAATCACTTTGCTCTGCGGGTTCTTGTCGAACTGCTCTACGAGTATGTGCTTTAGCGCCTCGAGCTTTGGGTGCACCACTTTCTCGCGCATGAGCTCTTCCGTGATTTTTTTCGCCTTTAGGATGTTCTCGTTCGCCATCACGAACTTCACCGCCTTCGAGGAGGATTTCCCTTCGCTGTCGGCAGCCATCTTCTGCATGTACTGATTGAGCGCGAAAGTCCCCTGGGTTTCTAGCAAGGTGAGCGCGTGCGCGACCTTTAGCAACGCCGCAATCCTCGAGGATGCGGTGTAGAGCGAGGGGGCTGTCCTTCCGCGATGCACAAGCTCTTTTCTTATCTGTGCCTGCAGCATGAGCATGTCCTTGCGCGAGAAATATTTCTTCCCTATCCCAAAGCCGAGTTTTTTCATCAATTCAATCTGCTCTTTTTGGAACCTGTCAAGCAGGACTTTCGCCTCAAGGAACCGCGGGGGAAGCTCGAGCCTTAGCCATTCAACCTTTACCGGGTTGATATAATCCTTCACATCCTCGTCCTCATGCGTCTTGATTTCCACATTTTTTATGAAAAGGTTCCGGCAAACGCTCTGGATTTTCTCCTCCTCGCCGCCGGGGGAGGCGGTGAGCGCTAGTATCAGCGGCTTTTGCGCCTGCCGCATGTACTGCTCTGCTATGAAAACGTAGCTGTAATCGCCTATCGCGCGGTGGCTTTCGTCGAAAACAAGGAGGCCGAAGTCCCGCAGGCCCACCTGGCCAGAAACAATGTCGTTTTGTATCGCCTGCGGGGTCGCGGAAACGATTTTCGCTGAATCGAACAGTGCCTTTCTCTGCAGGGGTGAGAGCGCCCCTGTGAGGAGCGCTATCTGCTCTTGTGGGATATTGAGGAATTTTTTCATGCTCGCCTCGTGCTGGACAGCAAGGGGCTTTGTCGGCGCCATGAAAAGCACTTTTCCTCCCGCACGCAGTATTTCCGCGGCAACGAGCACTGCCACCACGGTTTTTCCGAGCGCTGTGGGGGCTACAACGAGCGAATTGCCCTTTTCGAGCACGCGCGCTGCAAGGACTTCCTGATAGAGCTTGGATTCGACAGTCCCCTCCCTGATGAAGGGGTGCTGGATAAAGGCCATATGGGGAACTGGGTTGAAAACCGTTTTTAAATGGTTTAGGGGTTCGTTGCCGGTGCCAAACCGCAAGCTCCGGTTGGGGGAGCGTACCATCTTCGCTTGGGCTCGATGGGACTTGCTTACGCACTCTTCAGGCATAAAAAACCCCATTTGGGTTCCATTGCCCGAAAAACCGTTTTATTTAAAACAATTTGGTTGCAAATGCTTTTTAGGTGGTTTTTGATGTCTAGCCAGATTCTTCCTTTGGCCGCGGTTGACCGCATTATCAGGAAAGCCGGCGCCGGAAGGGTGAGCGAGGATGCTGTTGTCGCGCTCGCGGAAGTGCTCGAAGAGGAAGGAGTGAAGATAAGCCAGCAGGCAAATGAGTTCGCAAAGCACGCGAACCGCAAGACTGTCGTCGGCGCGGACATAAGGCTTTCTCTAAAGCAGTTCAAGGGCTGATTCTAGGCTTTAGGCAAAGCGTAAATTTCACTACTTTGTACCCTCTTTCCATTTTGCTACGTTTAAATACAACTTTAAACTTATTTTACTCCATGACAAACTTCGGCCTTCTAGGAAAGTTCTGCATTGAACTCGTAGAACGCAAAAAACCCGCCGGATTGATTTTCGAGGTCAGGGTAAATAGGGTCAGAAGCAAAAGCATTGCAAAAATCAAACTTCGCGATGAAGGATTCCACGTGGCCGTGAAGGCGTTAAACCTGATTGAAACAGGGAAGGGGTTCAAAGTCGGCGAGCTTTTTTACTATTTTGACCATGCGCATGGAAATTCCATAAGTCCCGGAAGCTTTGTTTTACATACCAAGGCAGACCCAAGGCTTGCCGAGCTTGTCTTGCCGCACATCGAAGGCCGGGTCAGGGAAGCGGCAAACAATTATTTGAGGGGGAATTTTATAGGCTATGTAATGGAAGAGAAGCCAAGGTGGCCAAGAATGAAAACGGCGGAACAATTAAGCCAATTGAAAAGAAGCCAGTTGAGAATGAGAAGGCGCCTCTGAAACAACTCACTTCAGCGCTTCCCAGAGTATTTCATCCCTGCTCTTGATTTCAATCCCGAGTTCGGAGATTGTGAAAGGGTGCACCGTCTTGCTATGGTTCGTGCCCCTCATTTTCCTCACAAAAATGCTCCTGCTCGGCGGCGTGAAATAGGACATCACGATGCCGTCCGCGACGAATTCCTCGACCCCGAAGGCGGAGAAGTCGAGCTTTCCCCCCTTTGTTTCGGCGATGAGAATCGATGTGCAGCCCATGTCCTTTAGCGCGTCGGTGAAAGAGTAGAGCAAATGCCTTATTTTCCCCGGCTCCTCAATCCAGACGCCGAGAGCGGTGGTGGAATCGACGACGAGCCTTTTGCACTTCATCTCCTTCACAAGGTTCGCGATTATCCCAAGTTCCTCCTCTATCTGCCTCTGGACGTTTTCCTGCGTATGCAGGTTCATTTTGTAAATCTTGAACTTTCCAGCATCCTGCAGTGGCTTTATGTCCCAGCCGAATGTCTCCATGTTCCAGACAAGGTTCTTGATGTTCCCCTCGAGCGTGATGTAGAGCCCCGGCTCCTTGTAATCCTTCGCGCCTGCGTAAAGGTAGCTCATGCCGAAAATGGTTTTGCCAGTCCCCGAGCCGCCGGAGAGAAGTATTGTAGAGCCTAGCGGGAACCCGCCCGAAATCAGCTCGTCAAAGCCTTTTATCCCTGTTTTAACGCGTTCCATCAATCCACCTTTCAAAAACCTTTTTTTCAAAACCTTTTTCGCTTTTTACTCCCAGCCCTTCAAAATCCCCAAAACTTTTCCCTTCGCCAAACACATTTCATTTTCCTCTCAAAGCGCCCAAGACTTTTCCCAAAACCTCTTCCTGTGACATCTTGTCCGTGCTGAGCACCGAATCGAAGAGCCCGAGATTTGAGCCCATTTCAAAGTTGTACAACCTTTGATATAAAGCTTTGGTATCCGCATCCCTTTTCCTAACCTTTGCGAGCACCTCCTCGTAATTAAGATTGTCCCTTTCGCAAACCCTTTTCGCGCGCGTTTCGGCCGAGGCATTGAGCCATACCCTGAAGGCCCTGCCCTTGTATAAGTATGGCATTGTCCAGGAATCGAGTATGACGCCACCCTTTTCCGCAATCTCTACGAGTTTTTTGTCAAGTGCGATGTCAAGCGAGCCGTCGGCGAGCCTTTTCTTCATGAACTCCTTCGCCTCGGGGCCCTCCCACCAGTCATGGATTTTTTCCGGGGAGGCGTTCTCGAGCGCCTTCACGCCTTTTGTTGCCATCTCGCGCAGCAGCGAGGAGGCGTGCACGACCCTGAGGCCAAGCTTCTTTCCAAGGGAATCCGCAAGCGAGCTTTTCCCCGAGCCGGCGAAGCCGGAGATTATAATGGTTCTTGCGGATGGAGCCTGCCCGCTTTTGGCCACCGAAGTGGAGGCTTTTGCAACTGATTTTGTACCCATCGAAACCGCAAGATTTAGGGAAAAAGGGTTTAAGAGAGTTGTGAGGGCCTCAAGCATCAAGGCAACTGAACGCTAGTAAACGTTTTTTTTGGACGGGAACTTCCAATTCCGTACTTCTTGCGCGTATTTTTTCACAGCCCTCACAGCGGCCTTCTTCAAATCAGCATACCTTTTCAAAAACCTCGGCCTGAAAGAATCGTCAGGGTTGAGGCCAAGCACATCATGGAATACCAATACCTGCCCGCCGCAGAACCTCCCCGCGCCGATGCCAATTGTTGGGATTGAAAGCGCTTTGGAAATTTGTTTTGCCGCCTTTTCGGGGACGAGCTCGAGCACGAGCCACGAACATCCCGCCTGCTCGAGCGCCTTTGCTGCGGAGAAGAGCTTTTGCGCCTCAAATATCTCCTTCCCTTTCACTCTAGGCTTTGAATCGGTTTGTGGAAGATAACCAAGATGCCCCATGACTTTTACGCCGTGGCGCACGAGCCTTTTTACGACCGAAATTTTCTCACCCTCGATTTTCACGGCGCCTGCACCTGCGTGCAAGAACCTCTTAGCGTTCAAAAGTGCGACCCGCGGGGTGCGGAAACTTCCGAATGGCATGTCGGCAACAACCATAACCTTGGGTTTTGCCCTGCAAACCGCTTTGACGTGCGCGAGCATTTCCTGCATCCCGATTTCGCGCGTGCTCTTCATCCCGTGCACAACGTTCGCGGCGCTGTCGCCGACAAGGATGATGTCAACGCCTGCCTTGCTGGCTATCGAGGCCGAGGGGAAATCGTATGCGGTCAGCATGACGATTTTTTTGGCGCTCACTTGCGCTCCCCCAGTTCCTCCAATATCATCTTTGCGTTCTCTGCGAGCGGCTTGTTGATGTGGCCCAGCCCGTCCACCGCATTTTCAAGTATCGTGACCTCTTCTTCGAATTGCGGCGGGAAATCCTCGCGCTTCCCGAAACGCCTCGTATACCTTGCGAGCCTGATTTTTGCGAGTGAGCCCAAATCATTGGCCCCTGCCTGCAAAGCCGAAGCGTTCCTTTCTACAAATTCCGCCACGCTTTTCGCATGGCCAAGCGGGTCGCCGGGGTTGTTCCTGCCTGCCCATTTTAGCAACATCTCTGAAGTCACTTTCGTGTCATTGCCGAAGAATATTTTGGAGAGTGTCCCGCCAAATAAAACGTAATAGCCACCGAAAGCGTTCTTCTCCACTTCCTCGGTGATTGCAAGCTTCGCAGACCCGCGCATCCACCTCTGCCTGTTCCCAAACCTGCCATCTGGAAGGTTTTCAGGGGCCATGAGCCTGTACCTGCCAAATAATTCGTGCATGAACTCCGCCTGCCTGTACGGGTTTGAAAGCGGCACTGCCTTTTTGGTTATCTTTTTTGCGGCGTGCAAAACCTTGTGCCTGAACAGCCTTGCCCGGCTGGGAAAAGTAAAACCGGGTCTTTTCAGCAAAGTCATTTCAAATCAGCCTTGCATCCGGCGCAGATTTTCCAGCATGTACTCGATTGGCGCGGTATACGTTGCCCCGAGCTGGCCAAAGGCATCCATCGCATTTGACCTGTAATAATGCTCCCTTGCCAGATGCGGCTTTCTAAGGGAGTTGGCCGCTGAAAGGATTTCTTTAGCCCTCCCCTGCGCGTGCTCCACCAAAGAAATAGCCTTTGCTATGGCTTCTCCCCTATTTTTAGATTCGCGTTCAAGCATCATGACAAGACTATTGGCTTTAACATCACCGCTCAAATCGCTCAAAAGCAGTTTTGGGAATTGTTCTGAAATAATGCGCCCCCGTGTAATGCCTAGAAAATTTTTTGTTATATACCCTTCTACAGTTCTTCGAAGCGCATCCTCTATGGTTTTGTGCTTCCAGTTCTTTTCAGGTGTTTGCGCTGCCAATCCTCGGAGGCGCCCAATCTCCCCTCTCTCTTTTGCCCAAATAAGGTACATCTTTACAAGTGAATGCTGCCCCCTGGCAGTGCCGATGGGAAAGGGTTTTAGGGGAACCGAAGATGCAGGATTGTGGCCCGGTTTTGCTTTTATTGCTCTCTGGGGTCGTCTTGGCAAGGGCATCGTACCACAATAAAACCAATGCCGAACCTATACTTAAATAATCCTTTTCAAAGTCAATTGGATAGGTGTTTTTGTTGGAAGAAACTGAAGTCATCTGGATGAACGGGAAAATGGTGAAGTGGCCAGATGCACGCATACACATACTCACCCATACATTGCATTACGGGACAGGGGTTTTCGAGGGCATTCGGTGCTACAACACCCCAAAAGGCCCTGCAATATTCAGGCTCAAGGGCCATGTGAAAAGGCTCCTTGATTCTGCGCACATAATGCAGATGAAGGCCACTTACTCGAAGGAAGATTACGAGAAGGCGTGCAGGCTTGTCGTGAAGCAGAACAGGCTAAAGGAGTGCTACATCAGGCCCATAATTTATTTCGGCTACGGAAAAATGGGGCTTGCAACAAGCGGCTGCGCCGTCGACTCCTCGGTGGCCGCATGGCCCTGGGGCTCATACCTCGGAGAGGAAGGGCTCAAGCACGGCATCCGCGCGAAGGTTTCCTCCTTCACAAGGCCCGGGGTGAATGAATCGATGACAAAGTCGAAGACAACCGGAAATTATGCGAACAGCACGCTTGCGAAAATGGAGGCGCTCAACGCAGGATATGAGGAGGCGATAATACTTGACTCCGATGGCTTTGTCGCGGAGTGCTCGGGGGAGAACATTTTCATTGTGAGGGAGGGCGAGCTCATAACGCCTCCCGCAACAAACGCGCTTGAAGGCATTACGCGCAAAAGCGTAATGCAGGTCGCAAGGGACTTGGGGATTAAAGTACGGGAGGAGAGCTTCACGCGCGACCAGCTCTACATTTCGGACGAGTGCTTCATCACCGGCACCGCGGCGGAACTAACGCCCGTGCGCGAAGTAGACAACCGCACAATCGGGGGCGGAAAGCCAGGGCCTGTCACAAAGAAGCTGCAGGGGAAGTTCTTTGACATCGTGCACGGCAAGGCGGCCAAGTACAAGAAGTGGCT
>CAYJWI010000008.1:0-27618 GCA_964373815.1 uncultured archaeon
CTGCTATCTAGCAAACCACCCTGAATGCCGAAAAACTTTCATGGTTTGCTATAATTAAGGTGATTGTATGGTAAACATGACCCTTGCAATTCCTGACGAGCTTCATAGGAAAATCAGGAAGCACCCAGAGGTAAAATGGAGCGAGGTAGCAAGGCGGGCAATCGAGAACAAGGCAGCTGTTCTAGAAATGGAAAATGAGCAATGGCGAAAATACGCCGCAAAGCACGCACTGGAGGGCTGGGATGAGGCGGATGAACTCATCGAATATTGAACAGGGCGAACTCGTGGTTGCCGGCATCATGTTTGCGGAACAAGCAGGGAAGAAAAGAAGGCTCGCGCTGGTCATCAGCAACAATTCGTTCAACAAATCCTCCAAGGGCATTGTAGTGCTGAAGGCCACTTCGAGCGGCAGGAGCACGCCATATTCCATCAGGCTCACAAATAACCACACGGATAGAAAAGCCCTGAAAAAAGAAAGCGACATTATGGCTGGCTTCCCTGTCACACTTGCAAAGGAAAACATAAGGGCGAGGCCGGACAGAATAAGCAACGAAAAGCTCGAAGAAGTAAAAGGCAAAATCAAGGAACTCTATGAACTCTGAAGCGCAACAATATCCCTTTCTTTTAAACTATTTTTCTTTGGGGTACGAATAACCTCTAATAAACGATCTTGGCCAGAATGCACAAAACCGACTATCAAGGGAAACTCTGATTTTGAAGCCATAGTTAATAAATAATTCGAGCTAATATAAGACTAACCTTGACAAGGCATCATATATTTCGATTAAATTGTAACTTTCAAAGTAAACGTATTTATTCATTTGAGCCCTGTCGGGGCACAATATATTTGCATGGGCGGAGCCGGCGATGAAGTCTCAAAATTTCAGGCAAGCTAACTGAATTGAGGCATTTTATAAAAACTATATTATGCCCTTCAAAAAGTATAAGTGCACTTTGAAAAATGAAACCACTCTGACCCCCCTTGCCCTGCATGAGTAGAAGGGGAATGGAAGGCATTTGGGGGCACAAAAAGTATAAATAGCAGTTATACTAAAGTATTTATGGAGGTTATACTAATGGCAGAAACTATTATCAGTGTTGGACCGAAAGGACAGGTGCTCATACCAAAAAACCTCAGGGAAGAATACGGCATATCGCCATATGGAAAGGTGGCAGCAAGGAAAGAAAAGGAAGGCATACTAATCACAAGGCCCAAGTCCGATGTAATAGAGGCTTTCAGGAAAATAGCTTTTTCAGGTAAAAAAATCAGGGTAAGCCCGCATAAATTCAAGAAGCAGTTTGTAGAAGAGTTCCCAAAGGCGATTCCCTTATGAGATATTACCTTGAAACAACGGTTTTCACCTACTTGGCTCTGGATACCGGAGAAAGATGGAATCAAGCCGCAGCAATCATAAAGGCAATGCAGGAAGGAGAGTTCGTCGGGGTGACAAGCTTTGTCACCTTCGAAGAGTTGGTATTTCTTGTGTTGAAAAACAAAGGAAAGGAATCTGCATTGGAGGCCGGCCGCAATTTCCTTCTCCTCAACAACCTAGAAATTGTGAACGCCACAAGGGACATTGCAAACCTTACCATTGAGGCAATGGAGAAACGCCGGCTGATGCCAAGGGACGCCACGCACTATGCGACCGCCAAAGAGCGCGGTTTGGCAATAATGATAACCGAAGACAGGGACTTCAACAAAGCCAAAGAAATCAAAAAACTCAAAATGAAAGAATTCCTCGAAAAACTCGCAAAGCTGCCGCAATAGCCCTTTGGATACCCCTCCTGAATTTCTCATCTCTTGAAGTATTGAGCCGCACTGCCATAATCCAGATTCCGGCACCCCAAGAATATAAATCAGCACCATTATATTGTGCCCCAAAGGGGCACATTATTTATTCATTGCCGCCTTTCAGCACTCAAGCTTGCTTATTTTCCCAACCCTTTGCCTATGCCTCTTTTCGCTAATTGGCTTTGCCGCGAGGAAAGCATCCAGTATTTTTTTCGCTTTTGAGTGGTTATATGCCCTTCCGCCGAGGCAGAGTATGTTTGCGCCGTTGTGCTCGCGGCTTACGCGCGCGGTGTAAGTGTCAAACGGGTTCGCGGCGCGGATGCCCCTGATTTTGTTCGCGGCAATGCCCATCCCTATCCCTGTGCCGCACACAAGCAGGCCAAAAGAGCCTTTTTCCGAAGCAACTTTGGCGCCAACCTTTGCAGCGATGTCTGGGTAGTCAACCGGCTCTTCCGAGAACGTGCCAAAATCAAAGACTCCGATTTTTTTCTTTTCGAGGTGCTTTTTGAGCGCCTCTTTGGTAGAAAAGCCCGCGTGGTCAGAGCCTATGTAGAATTTCATCGCATCAGTTGTTTGTTGGCAGAAAAAGGATTTAAACCTATACTGGGTCCATTCAATAGGTTGCATGATTGAGCTAAAGAACGTTGCATTCCTGAAATCGAGCATAGAGGCTGTTTCATCCTTCATACCGGAAGGCAATTTCCGCTTCAACGAGAAAGGGGTGCATTTCAGGGCAATAGACCCGGGGCAGGTAGTGCTTGTGGACTATTTTATCGACAAGAACGTTTTCGACTCTTTCGATATAGAGCCATCATTTGTCGGCCTAAACCTTGCCGAGATGAATCGGATTGTTTCGAGGGCCATGCCGGATGACAGGGTTATAATCGGGCTTTCGGAATCAGAGCTGAAGATAAGCTTCAAAGGGGAGCTCGAAAGGGCGTTCAGGCTGCCCCTGATAGACATTTCGGATAGCGAGCTAAAGCTCCCGGAAACAAAATACGAGGCTTCAGTTGAAATAAATTCGCGCCTTCTAAAGGAGTCGCTAAAGGACGCCTCGCTTTTCAGCTCGAGCGTCGTGCTACGGACAAAGGGCGAGAAGTTTTTCCTCGAGTCAAAGGGCACGGCGGGGATGCTCAACGTCAATTCCTCGCAGGCAAAGGGCGTGAAGGTGAAATCGAAAGAGGACGTGGTCTCTAAATACTCGCTGACTTATTTGCAGAACATTGTAAAGGAAGCTTCGCCCGAAGGCTCGGTGCTTCTTGAACTAAAGACTGATTCGCCCATGAAGGTTAGCTATCTTATAGGCAAGACCGAGATAAGGTTCTATCTCGCGCACATGCTGCTCTGAGCCGAGGCGGAATTATTCCCGCCGCCCACATTTTCCTTTAAAACTTGATTACCGCATTATTCTCTCATGGTGCAGTTCACCCCGGAGGAAATAGAGTTCGCGCAGAAATATCCATTTTCGGGCATAGCGAAAAGCATTGTCGTCGACTCCGGGCTCACTCTTGACAGCATTCCAGAGGAAGTGCTTTTGCGCGCGAAGGACATGGTTTCCTCGGCTTTTTCCGAAGAAAAATACGATTCCAACACGGTTTCAATTCCGAGCCTTCTGCGCAACGAAGTCCTTGCATTCCCGCTCTCGAAGATAATAGTCTCGCTCATAAACCGGCTCGAGCTCTACCGCAGGTTTTGCTCAATGCTAAGCGCCTCTGTTTCAAAAAACCTCTCGCAAGAGCAGGACAGAACACTCGTGGATGCAGCCTGCGAACTGGACATGGATTTTACCCTTTCAGAATCACACAAGCAAAACGACTCTTCAAGCATTTTTGCGCAGGTAAGCCTTCCAGCCTACCTGCGGCCGGAACATTCCGGCCAATCAAAGCTCGTGAACAGGAGGGTTTCACGCGGAAAGGTCCTGCTCACGAGAAGCGAATTCATAGTGCTTGTTTCAATGATTGCGGGCCAGCAGCTTCGCGACTCCCTCCCTGTGCAGGTGCAGGGCGTGCCAGTGATGCTGAAAGATTGCGCACAGGCGCTCGAAAAAGAATTCGCGTTCACCATGAGGAAAAAGTTTTCAAGGACCGATTTCGGCAAAGTTGCCCCAGAGGCCTTCCCGCCATGCATGGCAAAAATTTATTCGGATTTGATTGCGGGGGTGAAGGTGAACCACCCCGCAAGGTTTGCAATAGCGACATTCCTGAACTCGGTTGGCATGGACTCGGAGCAGATAATAAACATGTACAGGGCAACGCCCAACTTTAGCGAGAAGATAACAAGATACCAGGTGGAGAGGATTGCGGGCAAAAAAGGCATGCAGGAAAAAGCGTACAGCTCGCCGGGCTGCGACAAGATGCGCTCTTATAATCTCTGCGTCGCTAACTGCCCAGTGACGCACCCGATACAGTTCTACTCCCGCGAAATAATGCGCACAAAAAACCAAGTGCCTGTCCCGGTGGAGCAGGCAGCAGAGGGCGAAAGCTGATTTTTTTCGAAAATTGCAGGGGATTTTTCCTTTCAGAATGCTTTTTCCACATTTTGTTCCAGGTTGCGGTATATTTTTTGGCAAATTTTCCCGCGCTTTTGTCCCCAATGCGGATTTTGCGCGCCGATAGCCTTTGCAAAACCTTAAATACGCGGAAAACAATATATACAATAATTTTTTCGGGGAAAATTCATTTTTTTTCCGGGAAAAGTTCTGTGAAAGGAGGTTTTGCATGGCAAAGAAAAAGAGGAAAGCCCCAAAGCGCAAGAAGAGAAGGTAAAACCTTGTCTTTAGGTTTTTATCCCAACGCCTTTTTGTAACCCTTCACATTCTTTTTTTTATTTTTTTCCCGGCTGTGCTGGCGGCCTGGCCGTTTTTTCTTATTGTTTTATTAACTGTTTTTCCCGTTTCTCTTTTCATGGGGGCGGAACAGTTTCTGGGCGGCATGCTCGCATCCTACTACCGTGAAAACCAGGCAGGCATCGTGCCTGACATTGCCTCCCGGGAGTTCGGGATAGGCTCATTTGGCCAGAAGATTTCCTCAAGGCACCTCTCATTCAGATCATCGCAGGAGCTGAACTCCTTCCTACGCGAAAAGGCGCCATTCTACATTTCATATTCCTGCGCGCGTTACGTGCTGCCTTCGGCAAGGCCGATGGAGAAAAAAAACATGCTCGGCGCCGACCTTGTCTACGAGTTCGACGCGGATGAAATAAAGACGGATTGCAAGGGTTCGCACGATTCATGGAAGTGCACCTCGTGCACAGCGCAGGGAAAGGGGAACATCCGCGAGTGCATGGAGTGCGGCTCTGGCACAAAGGTCGATGAGTGGGTGTGCCCGGAGTGCATCGGCGAAGCGAGGAGGCAGACAATAAAGCTCATTGAAACAATCGAGGGTGATTTCGGTTTTTCGCAAGGCCTTGCCGTGAATTTTTCCGGCAGCAAGGGCTTCCATATACACGTGCGCGGAAAAGATGTCCAGGCGCTCTCAAAGCCCGCGCGCCTCGAGCTTTTGGACTACATCACAGGGGCAAACCTCGACCTCGAAGCGCTTGGTTTTTCATTTCCGGAAAAAGGCGCGTGCTCCTGCCCTAAAAGGGTTTTTGCGAGCGGCTGGCCGGAAAAAATCTTCGGCAAAATCGAGCAGGCGCTCGATTCTGGCGACGCGTCGGCCCTTGCGGTCATGGGCTCTCTTACTTCAATGTCTGCAGCGCAGAAAACCCTAAACGAAAAACCCTCAATACTTGGGGCAATGGACCGTGGGCTTCTGCTTCCAGTTAAGGGAATCAACGGTGGCAGGTTCTGGAAATCGATGGTCTCATCCGCAATTGATATGGAAAAATTCTATGTGGACAGGCAGACCTCGGTTGACATAAACAAAATCGTAAGGGTTCCCGGCACGATACACGGCTCTACGGGAATGACTGCAAAAGTTGTCGAAAAGTCCTCGCTTGCAGCCTTCGATGCGCTTTCCGAATCCGTGGTGCTCCCGGGCCATGAGGTGAAGCTTTTGAATGCTTGCTCGCCAAGGTTTCATATAGCAAAAAAGTGGTTCGGCCCTTTCAAGAATGAAAGCGTTTCACTTCCGGCCTTTGCCGCTTTTTACCTGCTCGCAAGGGGCAGCGCAACTCTTGGTGATTGAATGGATTTGACATATGATGAGATAAGGAGGATCCACAGGCTCGAGAAGAACAGCTCAAAGCTTGTCGAGGTAGAGCAGGAATTCTACAACGACCTGCACTCGTTCCTCTCTGGGGAGAAAAAGGACTACCTCGATTCGCTAAAGGACCTCTCCTCCACAAAGGCGCGGGATTTTTCCAACCTGAAAAAAATGGTCGAGGAAGTTTTTGCCATAAGGGAGAAAAAACTGCTAAACAGGGCGCTTGTGGCCTCGCGCACAAAAGAGTGTGACGATTCGCACATGGCGGCGCAGGAGAAAAAGGCATTCCGTGAAATGATTTCGCTCCTCGAAAAGCACCAGAGGCTGCTCGAGGAAATATTTTCCGGCGGCCCGGACGGCGGGCATTCCGGCAAGGATTTAAATACCCTTTCAGTCGAGATTCTTTCTGACATACCGGAGTTTGTGGGCTCTGACATGAAGGAGTACGGGCCGTTCAACAAGGGCAATGTGGTGGCATTGCCGCTCAAGATTGCAAAGCTCCTCTCTTCCAGAAAACTTGCGGAGGTAAAAACATGAAACAGGAAAGATCGCTAATACCGGGCCCGAAAACGAAGTTTTATAGGGTAAAGTGCCCGGGTTGCGGGAGCGAACAGAACATTTTCAGCGCGGCCTCGAGCAAAGTGAGATGCCTTGCCTGCAACACGGAGCTGGGGCAGACCGCTGCTTCAAAGATATTGCTGAAGACAAAAGTGATGAAGGAACTGGGGTAAGTGGTTTTAATGGATGATTTTCCCGAGCAGGGCGAAATCGTTATCGGCAAGATATCGAAGGTGCTCGATTACGGCGTATTCATGGAGCTCATGGAATACGAAGGCCTGCAGGGCTTTGTCCACATTTCCAATGTCAGCTCTAGCTGGATAAAAAACATCCGCAACTTTGTCAAGGAAGGCCAGATTAGGGCCGGCAAGGTCATAGGCATAGACCGCGCAAAAAGGCAGGTCGACATTTCCCTGACAAAAGTCTCTCCCAACACGCAAAGGGCAAAAATCGAGGAATACAAGCAGGGCAAGAGGGCGCAAAAGCTCATTGAACTGCTTGCGCAAAAACTCGGCGAGAAGCCCGAGGACGCATGGCAGCAGGTCGCAGAGCCGCTGCTAGAAAAATATGATTCGCTCTACGCGGCATTCCAGTCAATACTTGTGAACGGGGAGCCTTCCGCGCAGGGCTTGCAGAAAAAGTGGGTAAAGCCGCTGCTAGAACTCGTGGAGGGCAACTTCGAGCTCCCTGAAAAAACGGTGAAAGGCAGGCTGCTTGTCTGCGTGCCGGGGCCTACAGGGGTTGATGGCCTGAAGGAATCGCTTCTCGCAGGAAAGAAGAAGGGCGGGAAAAAAGTGGATTTGCTCTACGAGGGCTCCGGGAAATTCCTTCTAAAGGCGACCTCGACTGATTACAAGTCCGCGGAAAAAATACTCAAGGACGTTTCAGATGAAATAATCGCTTCCGCAAAATCCTCCGGCGGAAAAGCCGAGTTTGAAAAGATTGAAGCTTGATTAGGTTAATTGGTTTGTTGAAGGTGTTTTGTTGGCAACAAGGGTCCATTTCCTGAAAAAAACAAAGTTCAAGGGCGCGGTGCTCTTCACGGGCCTTCCGGGAATAGGGCTTGTGGGCAAGATTTGCGTCGATTACATGCTAAAGCAGTTCAATGCTCAAAAGGTCGCGGAGATACATTCCGACTTTTTCCCCCCGAGCGTGCAGACAGAGAACGGGCTTGTCACAATGATAAAGGACGAGATCCACCACTACGCTTTCCAGGGCCGCGACTACCTTTTCCTCTCGGGCCCAGTGCAGCCCGCACTTGACCTCAAGTACGCCTCGATGGAGGAGCACTTCGAGTTCTCGGGCGCGATAATAAATTCGCTCAAGGGCCTCGGCCTTTCCGAAGTTTGCACCCTCGCAGGCCTAAATGTCGGGGAGAAGAGGATGCTCTCCGAGCCGCGCGTGGTTGTCGCCGCTACAACCAAGAAAAAGCTCGAGGAGTGGAAAAAGCTAGGCGCAATCAGCGACAAGCCCGTGGGCCTCATAAGCGGAGTTGCAGGGCTTTTGCTCGGGATGGGAAAGGAAGAGGGAATAGAAGGCGCATGCTTGATGGGTGAAACAAATGCGCGCCTTGTTTACGGCGACCCCGGGGCAGCGAAAACGGTGATAGAGCTCCTGATAAGGAAATACGGCTTCAAGCTCGATATGGCAAAGCTTGAGAACGAGGCAAAGGAGATTGAGAAGGCCTTTGCGAACCTCAGCAAGCAGTTCGAGGAGCACGAGGAGAGCCCTTCGAATTTGACCTACGTAAGGTAAAGAATAAATGCAAGTGAGAGCTGTTTTTGTAAAGCCTCCGAGATATCCGCACCTTCAGACCGGCCGTCCCAATTTAATCACTAAAAAGAAACGGGTAGCGGGGTTACCAGTTAAAAAAGTAAAAAGAGGGATTGCCCAGCTTTCCAAATCCGAAAGAAATCTTGCTCACGCTTTACAGTTCAAGACATGCCCTGGTGCAGTAAAGGGCAACCGTGCAGAAAAAAGGTATAAACTTGAAAGATTAAAAGAAGCAGCCACAAAACTGTCCAAGCGTTTTCTGTTTTGAAAAATCCGAAATGCCTTCCAGCTCATCCTTGAGCTCTATTTTTTTGTTTTCAAGCTCCTCTTCAGATTTGCAGATGATGGGTTTCCCGTACTCCCCCCCGCCGCCGGGGATGTATAGCACTAGCCCTTTCCTGAAAGCAATAATGTTTTCCCCGACTTCCTTGTCCGCTTCGAGCAGTTCAGATTCTTTCGCGTCGACTAGCACACAAATTTCGTTCCCGAACTTTTCCACAATGCCAATCCATCTCGACTGCACCGCCTTTGTCTCAATACCCTTGGCTCCCACGGATTGTTGGATTATTTCGGCGAGCGGGAGAAGGTGCAGGTATGGCGGCCTGAAAGCCGGGTGGCTCCCCTCCTTTAAGTTTGCGAGCATTGCAATCCTGTCGCGCACCCCGCGTTTTATTTCGCCACGGCATTTGATGCACTTCCACTTGAGCTGCTCCGCTTGGGAAAGAGAATATTTCGCAAAGCAGGAATTGCACGCGGTGCAATGGTACTTGCCTTCCTTCGGGTTGAGGCCGGCATTTAGCGTGATTAGCCTCTCGCTTTTTTCAGCCAGGGCTTTTTTGAGTGAATTAAAATCCGGCTTGTCCATTTTCACGCGGTTAAATTCCCTCCCGATGCGGTGCGGCCAGGGGGAATGTGCGTCGGAACTTGTGAGGAAACTGTAGGAGTGGTTTTCCTTTATTCGGTCAGCAAGGTTAGAGTCCGCGCTAAGCCCGAGCTCAATGAACAGGAGTTTTTCATGCATCTTGCCATACAGTGTTTTCATCGAATCATGGAACGCGTATGCCCCGGTGTAAGGCGTGAAAGAGTGCGCAGGCCCGAAGATGCCGCCGCACTCATCCACTTTTTGCGCGAATTCCTCCGCGCTCACGCGCAGCTTTGGCCGGCCGCACATTATGCAGTCAAGGTTTCCCCTTCCCAAAAGTTTTTCGCGCATCTCCTCTGCGCTTTCAATTGAAGGCAGGTAAAAAAGGTGGTGTATCCTGTTGCAATCCTCTATCTCCCCGCCGATTATGAAATTGCACTTCGCCTTGAGGTCGCGGTAGACCCCGTTGCTCTCTTCCTCGAGGTTTTTTTCCACATGCTCGAACCATTTTTTGTGCAGGATGTCAGCTGTCACGAGCACATCGAGGCCCTTGAGGCGCGACTGCTCGGCCATCACAGGGAGCGTCATGTTCTTGCTAACGCCGCTTGCGTAGAGACCGTGGAGCTGCAAATCGAGATTGTATTCTTTCAATTAATCACCCCCTTGCGAGCGAAGCGAGCATCTGCCCTTCGCAGAAGGGCACTCCGTACCCAACCAACCGAGACCTCGGTTGGGGAGGTGTCCTGCTTTCAGCAGGACTAGCCCGGCCGAAGGCCGTGCACCTTACCGCCGCAGGTTTGCGGCGAGCCGGAACTGTTGCGGGAAGCCCTTTTTAAATTATAAGAATATACTAATGGATATTAAAGATAGTTAAAGACAGGATTTGGGTTTGCAGGTGTTCGGATGGGCAGGTTTACTGAAGAGCAGAAGAAGATAGCGGTTTCACTGCTAAGTTCGCCAAAGACCGTAGATGAGCTCAATGCCGCCCTGAAGGTGCCTTTCAATGAGCTAAACGATAGCCTCAAGCGGATGCTAAAGCTCAATTTGGTCAAGGTGGACGGCTATCCGCAGAAATACTCCCTCGCCGAGAGCGTCGCGAAAGGCATAAAGCGGCGCAGGGAAATTGAGGAAAAAGACCCATTTGGCATGAGGATAAAGGCGGTAATAGAGGTCAAGGCCGTGGAAGAAAGCTTTCTTGAAAAGCAGCTAAGTGAAGTAGAGGAGAAGCTGCGCAAGGAGAGGAATTTCACCATTTATGACGTTTTCAGGGCAAAGCCACTAAAGGAAGGCGCCCATTACACCTCCTACCTTGAAATAAACCTGAGTGCAAAGGATTTTACGTCAATTGTCAAATTCATGTATTTCTTCGGCCCTTCCTCGGTAGAGGTCATTAAACCGTCAAAGGTAGTCCTTCCAATGGGTGATTTGCAGGATGCGCTGATGGAGATGGCGGACATGATACATGCATACAATGATGCCATGCTAAAGTCCATGAACAAGGATGAGTTGGCTAAATTTTCCAAAAGCCTATACGAGCCCGGAAAATGAAGGATTTTCGCCAATTGGCGAAAAAACGACTGCTTTTAAAGGCGTTTCTCTATTTATTATTGTACTAATGGCCAAGGCAGAACATGGCTTCTTTCAGGGTTTCGTCTATTGCCAAAGGCGACTTCCCATAAAGCCTTAAATTTTGCCTTGTTTTTGGCCAAAATAAGGCTTTCGGTTACCCGGAAGCGAAACGTATTTAAATAAAGTCAGTGATGGAATATAAGAGCCTACATTTGGCTATGCCATAGGCATCGTCGTGTGTAGAACTTTTGATTAGATTCGTGAGGTGAAGCAAAAATGAAAGGATTCAACGTGAAGAAGTTGGCTGCCATAGCCACAGGAGCGGTTTTGCTGGGAACAGCAATAGCGCCCTTGGTTTCGGCAACTAACGTCACTAAAGAAGATATATACAACAAGGACGGATCGCCAAAGGTAAACATCGTGGTCGGCTCTGAAGCAGCTGTATCGGACGCAGTATGGGCAGGTAACCTTGCCGCAAAGATAGCGGAAAAGGCTTACACAACCCAGGCTGTCGAAGTTTCAGCTACAGCAGGGGACGGCGACATCGGTGCAAACCTCGATTTGTCCAACCTAACTGTTGACGTAACAGTCGGCGGTACAGTAACATTCGGCGCAGGTTCCAAGGTCTACAATGTACTCCTTAATTCAGGAAGCGCGTCCGGAGACACAGAAGTATTGACAGCAACGGACAGTTCAGACACAAACGCGCTAACAGACGCGCAGCTGCCGCACTTGTTCAACGCATCTTTGGTCCAGAAAGTGAACAACGGGGACCAGTCAAACCAGAGCACTTCGCTTACGGTGAAGGAACTCATTGGTGTGGATGCGGACGCAAGGTTCCATACTGACGGCTCGACAATCAAGGACATAGTTACAAAGATAGACAGCGGAGACTTTTCCTACAAGGTCGTAATCGGCGCATCAACGACCGGTGTGGACCTCGGAAGCACTTCATTCACAGACGGTTCAGACGACAATGTGAAGGTAGTCTTCTTCGGTGAAGAGTACGAGCTCAACACTGCAACTTTGACAGGGGCGAAGAACCTCAAGCTTGTCAAGACAAGCGCAAAGGAATCCTACAACGAAGGGGAGTCCATTGAAGGCTTGGTAGGCGACAATGCTTATGACGGCCAAGAGGTCACGGTCAAGGTCGTGCAGATAGTGCAGACAGGTGCCGCGAGCGCATCTTACAAGGCAACCTTTGAGATATACGACGCTGAAGGTAACCTCATCGACACCCAGACGGTGGCGCAGGGGGAAAACCTCAGGAGCGTGTTCAAGGACAACTCCGGAAATGAGGCCCTTACGAGCAACCTCTATGTAGAGACTATTGCAGTCGGTTCAACCACTGGAGTAGGCTATGTCGAGATAACCAAAGGCACAGACACTTTAGAGCTCCTTGACGGAAAGCTCTACCCATACGACTCTACGGTATCAACCGGAACAAAAGCGTACAATGTCATCATAACCGCAGGAACAAGCGACGCGAACTCCCTTTACTCAATTGAGGTAAGGAACAGTTCCGAAAAGTGGTCCTCGGTTGGAGGCGACTCATACGACTTCGGCCCGCTTTACCCGACAAAGTCAGAACAGTCACTCACAGGCAAGACAGGCAAGCAAGCGGTCTTCCTGCAGGGATTGCCTGACGGAACAGCAGGTAAAGGGTACGCAAAGGTAGAGTTCGTCGGTTTCGAAGACAAGGAAGAGAAGACCTCGGTCGAAATCGGAAGGGGAGTTAGCGGACTGGCGGCAAGTTCAGTCGGCGGAGTCTCTTTCAGGGCGGATAACGACGCTTTGAGGCAGATACCGTTCTACGTCAAGATGAGCGACACCAACGCGGGCTCGACATTCAATTTCGAAGGAAAGGATGTCTGGTACACGATGAGGTTCGCAACAGGCTCTGGCGGAAAGGACACGGCAAACGACTACAACATCCTTGTCCAAACCGATGATGTCATCAACGGAAGGACATGGACCATAACCAACGCCAACTTCGACAACAACACAGCCCTCTCGATAGCGGGAATAGGGACTGTCGGTGACGATGTGAACGGTCTTCAGCAATCACAAGGTGGAGCACCAGGCCCTAAGACCATCAGGGACTTGAACGCATTCACTGTTGATGGTGTGCTCTACAAGGTCGAGGATGCAAACGTAGGAGGCAGGACATCTGTCGCAATGATAGTGTCTGTCGACAACGTTGCGGAGTTCAGGCTGAACAACGACACTGGAACCCTCTTGTTCAACACAGCAGGGAACGTTGCGGCAGACGCATCATATGGTCTGATGGCTCTCTCGAACAATGTTGTGTTCGACGGTAACCAGATCACCACAGGCGCAAACAACGCCCCTGTAACGCTCGGACTGTACACGCAGGAATCCTCAAGGCTAGTGTACTACGCTGCCAAATACAACGCCGTAACCGACAAGCTGTTCCTCCTATTGGATGCGGACAAGCTCGGTGCTGGGCAGAGCAACAAGATACAGAACAACCACGAAGTCTGGTTCCTCGGAACAGTAATTCCGGCGGACGACGGTACGTACACCGAAGCCGGTGACGCAGACACAAGGTTCATAGGTTCAGGTTCAGGAGACCTCAACGCAGGCACTCCGGACATGCACGACACCAACATAAACACTGTCGGCGGAAACAAGGGCCAGATAAGGAAGATAAGTTCTGTATGGCAGTACGGGCACTATGTGCCAAAGGACACGGACTTCAACGCAAGCAGCCAGAACAGCGGCCTGTACACGTCATCGAACGCGTACTTCGTTGCGGAGTTCATAGTGAACGATGCAGTGAGTAACGGCGACTTCAACGCGTACATAGATACCTCCAATGGAGGCAATCTCGGTCCGTTCGGCGGCTCTGTGACCAACAACCTCAGTGGGTACTCCTACGACGTAAGGTATAGGGGATCACCCAATTGGAACCTGACATCTGGAAGCCAGTCAGACTACCTGTCGGCCGGTTATACGGACGCAGGTGCAAAGGTATGGCTCCTAGCAGATGACGCGGGAGGCAAATTCAGCCTGCCACAAGCAGCTGAAAAAATCAACATCGTCATCTACGGCCAGGAACTCTCAAGAGAGGTTGAAGGCGGCCAGACACTGACCCTCAAGGTCGGGCAGTCAGGCACCACAGACTCCGGGACCAAGCTGACAGTAGTAACAGTCAACGGCGGTTCATGCAGCCTTAGCGGTGCTGAAGGCGCGGCAGTCTGCTCAGCAGACCCAAGCTCCGCAGCAGTACCAGCGGGCGTAAGGAACCCGATAGTGTACCTCGATAACCAGGCACCATCAGGGACCAACATAGTAATCGGAGGCCATATCGTCAACAAGCTCGCATCGGGCTTGGCAGACAGGCTCACGGCACCAGGGCAGAAAGTTGCCGAAGCTGACGCTGCGACAGGCGATATATACCTCGCAGGTTACACAGCCGCAGACACTGGATCAGCAGTACAGGAACTCATTGACGATATAGACAGTTGGGAATCGGCGTAAAGCCGATTTTCAATTTTCTTTTTCTTTTTTTTAACACTCCCAGCGTAAGCTCCTGCTTTTCATTTCGCATTCCTGCTTCATTTTCCACGCCAGCTGTTAAGGGTTGTTCCGTGTTTTTGAATTGTGTTGTGCTTCTAATAGGTTTTCAAGCAAGCTCGCGGTTGGCCTTTGCATTTTTCCTTCCTTAATGCGTTGCTTTTTAAGTTTTTTCAGGCCAAGCATCTTGCATGCAAAAAGACTCTTACTTTTACCTTGCCGCAGCGGCCGGCTTTTTGATATTGGTTCTGGGCGGCTACGTGCTGCTAAACCTCAACTTGTCCGAGTACAAGCACTCGGTGAAAAAGGGCGGCGTTGATTTCGTTTCAGACGAGGCGGAGCCTTCGGAGATATTCTCCTCCATGAGGGATGCGCCGCAGTTCATGATTTCGCCGGCTTTCGTTGAGAAGGGGCCTGAGAACAGTTACATGGCTTCCGCGCTCACGATGCTAAACACGGTGCTTGCCGCAAAGGGCAAGAGCGTTATCGTGGTTGGCCGCGTAATGGGTTCTGATGGAAAAGTGGCGCACTGCCAGACAAACCTTGGTGATGTCAAGGTGAACAAGGGCCTCTCGGCAGAGGAGTGCAACAGCATACTTGCGGACTCCGGGAGCGTGAGGGTTTTCATAGACCTTCCGGACAAGAAGCTCTCATCGCCAAAGGTGCTCCTTGAGAGAAGCCTTGTGCGGATAAGCACGCCTTCTTTTGACGCCATTTCGGGAACAAGCTTTGCCTTCATAAGCAACCTTTACACCGACAGCGCGAAGATAATCGAGACAGTAAATTCGCTCGCGCTCAACATCGGAAGATGAGGCCAAACCAGGCCCTTGCCGGGCTACATGCTTTGGCTGCGGCCATTTTGGGCAGCAGGCCATCAACACATGCAACAAACTGCCAGGCTGCCATAGAACAGTTTTTAATTTTCGCCTTACCAAGTCCTTGCTATGGGCATAAAACCGCGCACAATACTCGTTTTCCTGCTTCTTGTCGCTGCCATTTACGCGCTCGTGAAACTGGTTTCAGTTTACTGGATAATAGTATTCTTCAACATCCTGCTCATTTACATAAATTGTGTCTTCCTCTTCGCCTATTTGGAATTCCGCGGCAAAGAGGCGCCGCAATCCATGAAATGGCCCGCAGTTTCAGTGGTAATTCCCAATTACAACGGCGAAAAAACCCTGAAGGATTGCATTGATGCAGTGAAGGCCATGGAATACCCGTTGCAGAAGGAAATAATCGTGGTAGAGGATGGGAGCAAGGATTCCTCGCGCCAGATACTTTCAGGGATAAAGGGCGTAAAGGTTATAGCGAAGAAAAAAAACGAGGGGAAAGCAAAGGGGCTAAATGACGGCATAAAGGCATCGGAGGGCGAAATTATAGCTGCGATAGATTCGGACACTTTCCCTGAAAAGGGCGCGCTCATGAAAATGGTGCGCCGCTTCGACTCCCCAGAAGTTGCCGCAGTGACAGGGCTTGTGCGCGCATACCGGCCCAACAAGTTTGTCGAGAAAATACAGGAAATAGAATACCTGATTTCCTTCGGCTTTTTCCAGAGCGTGCTTGCGGACATTAACGGGATAATGGTAACCCCAGGGCCGATGAGCCTTTTCCGGAAGAAGGTCCTCAAAGAGGTCGGCTACTTTGACGAGGCCAACATCACCGAGGATATGGAAATTGCGATGAGGCTGCAGTACCGCCACTACCGGATTGCTTCAGAGCCGCGCGCCGTGATTTACACCGTGGTTCCTGACAATTTAACGCATTGGTTTCGCCAGCGCACAAGGTGGTATAGGGGAAAGTTCGTGAACACGAGAAAGTACGCAAAAATGGTCTTCAACCCCAAGTACGGGGAGTTCGGAATGTTCAGCTTCCCTTTCTCTCTGGTAGCGGACGGCCTTGCAATCCTTCTCATTGCAGTGACAATTGCGGCAAACCTTGAGAGCGTGCTCAATTACTTCGGTTTTCTGGTTTCATGGATTGGCATTGGCGGCGGGATAGCAGGCGCGCTTCCGCTTGGCATAAGCCTGCACTCGAGCATTTATTTTTACTTTTTCACGATTGTGCTCTACTCTTTTTTAGTTTACGTGAGCCACGGGTTTGTAAACGACAGGCTTTCAATATGGAAGCTGCCTGAAATAGTTTTCTACATGTTCCTCTACGGGTTCTTCATCTCGTTTGTCTACTTCACAAGCTTTTTTAAGGAAATCAACAGCAGTGATTATGCATGGTGAGCAAGTACCTGAAGGCCCTGGCCCTTACGGCAATAATACTTGTGATAGGCCTCGCTGCGATAAATTACATGGACAATTTGCGCTCCCAAAGCCTTTCGGATGAAGTGGATGCCCGGGCACTTGACCTTCAGGCTTCAGCGCAGCTGCTGCTCTATGAATCTGTCTTCTCCGGGGATGATGTCTGCCGGTATATACTCGGCAGGGTTGAGTCAGAGAAGGCCGAAACCGGAAAGGTTTTGCGCGAACTCGAAACAGCCGAAAAGACAAGGCTCTTTTCCGATTCTGGCATACTAAAGAAAAAGTACTTGCTGCAGAATGTCGAGCTCTACCTCCTTGTGACAAAGGCAATCAATGACTGCGGCTCCTACGCGATAAAGCCGGTTGTCTACTTCTATCCTGACAAGTATTATTGCGCCGAGTGCGCTTCGCAGGCGGCTGTCCTCGATTCGGTGGTGCAGGCATGCCCGGAAGTGAGGGTGTTCGCTTTTCCTTCCGATCTTGGGATTCCAGTAATTGAAGTGCTTATGAAAAAGTACGGGATTGAGAGGTTTCCGACTTTGCTCTACAATGGCGAAAAGCATGACTCCCTGGTTTCCGAAGGCTCCCTCAAGCAGGGGCTTGGCTGCAAAACCCCATAATTTTGCCTAAAATAGCTGTTTTTTTGGCTTTTCAGGCTTTAGAGGCTTCTTTTTAGCCACCCCAAAGGTCTTTTTTTTGATAGCCCCTATCAGGAAGGCGGTTCCCCGCTTTTCATCAGCTCCCTAAGTATGGTGGTGGCATAATTGCCTTTTTCGAGGGAGAATGCAATTTTTAGCTTCAATTTGCCCTCATTGAACTCATCCTTTCCCACTTCCCCAATCCTCAGGTTTTCTGGCTTGAGCGAGATTTTTTTCCTCGCGCCCCTGCAGCTTAGCTCCGGAAAACCCTTGACCCGGAATTCCTTAAGCTCGACCCCTTCCTTTACAAGCACTTTCCTCTCGATTTCCCCGGCCTTCCCCTCCGCGAGCACTGAATCAAACCCAAAAAGCGGCGCCGCAGGAACGCCGTCCTCGAGCACATCGCCGCTTGTTTGCGCTATCCCGATTCCCTGCTCAATCCTCTCATTTATCACCATGTTGAAAAGGTAGCTCTGGTATGCGTGCGTGAACATGTAAGTGAGATGCCTCGGAAGGCTCTGGAAAGCGCCTACGAAATCCATCGGGAATTTGCACAAATGGTGCAGTATCGCCCTCTCGTAGCGGAACTTTGAAGGGAATTCCTTTGTGGCCCTCACAAAGTCGCGCGTCTCAAGAAGGTTTTTCCTCGCGATTGCGACCTCTTCCTCTTCTCCCTGCGCGGGTGAAGTGAGGTAGAGCATCACCGCGCCTTCGAAATTCCCTTTTATGAATTCCCTCCCGACTTTGTGCGTTATTTCCCGAATCCCCCCAAAGCGCTGCTCGCCGAAATAATTCGCAACCCCATTTCGCATTTGTGCAAAACACTGCTCCGTTGCCGCGCGCAACCCATCCTCCGAGAGCGAGATGTCCCTTACGATTATTCCGAATTCGTTCCCCTTGAGCTGCCCGATTTCAATCTTCTCGCTGCTCCATTCAGGCTCCCTTAATTCAATGTACCTGCTGTCGAATTCCTCCAGCTTTTTGGCATCCGGCATCCATATTGAAATGCGCTGGGAAGTTATCGCCCTCTTGTCCTTCATCCCCGCATAGCCAATCCTTTTCGGCGAGCACTGCATGGCGCGCGTTACGCGCCTGATTGCATCGTTAGTATCAAGGTTGAATTTCTCCATTGTGAGGTGAATGTACTCCTTTCCCTCTTCTTGCTCTGGCACTTCGAGCTTTTTCCCGCGCTTCTCCTCCCATTCGCCGAAAGCCTCGTTCGAAAGTGCCCCGCCTTCGCGCGTTATTTCGTGCACAATGAAATCGGAGATGCGCCTCTTTATCCTTCCGCCAATCCCTTTCGAGGAAGTGGTGTAGTGTTTTATGCCAGTCATTCGGAATTACCTTTTTTTCTTTCCAGCCCTTTTAGAATTCCTGTCTTGCCGCTTGCCCTAGGGTTTCTTTGCTCAGAGCTTGTATCGCAGTATCGCCCCGAGCCCGCCAAAGCCCTTGTAGAACTGCTCGCCTTCCGGGGTTTCTACCGAAACAATTTCGAGCTTTGCCGAGGTTTGCGAAGTTTTCTGCACCATGTAATCGACAAACTCTTCCTCCTCGAGTATTTCAAGCGGCTCTGCGCCCTTGGTTTTTTCCTCGAAGGAATTGTCCTTGTCGATTACGTGCCTCTCCTCGCCAGTTGTTGTGTTGCGGACCTTGTAGACTATCCACTCTATCGCCTCGCTCACGAGCACCTTTTCCGCCTGCCCGAGCTCGAGCGCCTTCATAACTTCTTTCTCCCCGTAGGCCGCAAGCCCGTCCTTTGCGAGCTTTGTCAAAAAATCCGCCATCAGCGCCCTCTCCTTCATTAAATCTGTATCCTTGAGAAGGGTTTCGCTCTTCTGCACGAGCTCGCGGATTCCTGATTCGTCAGTGTAGGATGTGTCCATCTGCCCGAGAACCTTGCCCTTGAGCCTGTGGTCTAGCATGTCCTTTTCGAGGAAAAATATTTTCGTCATCCCCGGGCCGCCGACAATTATCCCTTTCAGCTTCTCCCCATGCGGCACAAAGGCGGCATTTGATTTCTCGCTAATCCTTTTGTAAAATTCCTGCTCCGCCTCCTCGCGCAGGCGCTCAAAGCGGTGAGCGCTCTGCCCGCCCGCCTTCATTTTTCCGCTATACCCCGAAGTGAAGTGCCCGAGTATCTCATACCTTTTGCCAACAAGGATTGCAATCGTCGCCTCGCTCTTGTCGATTGTTATGAGGCCGTAGGCGTCGCTCGGCTTTGCCATGTCCTTTAGGGGCTCGAGGTGGAAGGATGAATCGCACCAGTACCTTTTGGTGCGCAAATCCTTTATCGGCCTCACAATGAAGAGCCTGATGTCTGCGCGCCCCTCGTTTTCGGAAATGTTCCCCGCGAAAACCACGAGCCCGTTCTTGGGTATCTTGAAGTCTATCTGGCGCAGGAAGTTGATGATTTTGCGCAGCGCGCCCTGAACGTTCTTTCTTGTCTGCGGGCTCTTGATGTTAGAGCTCTGGCTAACCTCTTCTGTGAGCTGCCCCGTAACAGAGCTCCTGTCGGCATCGCCCGGGATGTAAACACTGATGAGCTCTGTGCCCCTGCCCTTGTACTGCCCAAGCTTTTTGAGCTTTTTTTTGAAAATTACTTCCTCGGACTGGGTGTCTTCAGCAACTGCCATGGCCATCACTATCGAAATTAGAGAAACAGGTCAAACAAGAATGCTTGGAGCCATCATGGATAATTGCACTGGTTTGGATTAAAATACTAAGTGTGGTGGTTCATCACCTCTTCGCCCTTTCCCAGAGCAGCTGGAAATACTTCTCATAAGACTGCGCGAGCTGCATGTTATGTATAAGTATTCCTGTTGGTTTCTCTGTCCAGAGGATTATCCCGACCCGATCGTTTCTGATTATGGTTTCTGTGAGCGGCTCAAAACCCTCTTTAAGGAACCTTATTTCAGCTGCCGGATAGTGCCCCGTCGCTTTTATTTTTCTTATCCACTCCCTCAACGATTCGTTGAACATGAGTTTCGCCTTTATGTGCCTTGCTTTTCTTTTTTTATGGTACGCAAGCCAGAATGCATCGCCCATCATGGCTGATTCCCCGGGTGACCCTATGGTATGGTGATCCCCGCTCCCAGCATCTAGCAGCTCGTAAAGCAGTGCCCTAATCCCCTTTATGCCCCTGTAGGTTTCCACATCAGGCTTTATTCCCGCCTTCTCGCGTTTCATTGCAAGCTCTGGAAGAATCTTTTCGAAACGTTCCTTCTTCTCATTTATGTAATCTATTATGTGACGCGGATCTGCAGATTGGTAGTACGCCCTTTTCCCTTCCATGAAATATGACACAAACCCCTTGTCGATAAGCCTGTTGAGTGTCATATGTACGACCGAATTATGCAGCCCAGTTTTGTCAAGTATAGCTCCCGCACTTGTAGAGCCGAGTTCAAGCAAGGCAAGGTAAACTTTTATTTCGGCATTAGTAAGCCCGAGGTCCTCAAGCACTTGGGTATCCATAACATAATTTTGCATGGCCAAAATTATAATGCTATGTTTTATCCTCCATTTTTGGAGAATAAAAACTAATATACTTAAAAGTCATAACTTGTTATAGTGACCGAATTTATTTGAGGTGGGTTTATGGAGATTTGGCAAAAAATAACTGTTGCAATAATTATCTTTGCTATATTGGGGTTTGTGTTTTTTTCAAAGCCCTTATCCAACGGCAATGGTTCAGATGCGCTTGACATAATTAGGGAGACCGGGAAAATTGATGTATGCTATGTAAGCTATCCACCATTCTCCAGCAAGAACCTGCAGACAGGAAAAATGGAAGGCCTTTCGGTTGAAATAATGGAATCAATCGCGGAAAAGATGAATGTCAAAACAAATTACATTGAAACAAGCTGGTCCAACATTGTCCTGGACTTGAAATCAAAAAGATGCCAAGTCAACATTTCAGGCATATTTGCCCTTGTGGAAAGGGCATATGGCGGATTGATGTATTCCGAGCCATATGCATACCTTGGGAACAATGCGGTTGTCAAAGAAGGCGACAACAGGTTCACGAGCCTTGAGGGGCTGAACAACTCCAATGTTACTGTTGCTGTTCAGGAAGGCGAGGCAAGCCATTTGTTCGCGAAAAAATACCTTCCAAACGCTAAAATAAGGGCGATTCCTTCAACAAATAGCGCCCTGATTTTCGTGGAGGTAAAAGCCGGGAGGGCGGATGCCGCATTGAACGATGAAGTGGTAATAGAGCTTTACATGCGGGAAAACAAGGGCTTTCAAAAACTCCTGAAAAAGCCGTTCCTTGTAAGGGAATCAACGTTTGCAATGAACGAAGATGACCTGAAATTCATAAACTTCATGGACAACGCAATAAACGTGCTGAAGGCTTCCGGCGAAATGGGTGAAATTTTCCAAAAATATAAGTATAATTCAATAATTGAAGCAACGTGAGCCGGGTAAAAAAATGCTCTTAGATTTTGCCTTTGTCTGGAACTTCAAGGATTCGTTGGTTGCAGGGACAATAATAACGCTCGAACTCTCGCTGTTCACGATAATTTTCGGGACAATTATAGGAACCGGTTTGGCAGTGGCAAAGAACCACTCCGGGGAATATGTAAGAAAGGCTATTTCGATTTACACTGGCTCGTTCAGGATAATGCCAATACTCGTTGCATTAATCTGGGTCTTCTATGCATTGCCAATTGCCACCGGAATAAAACTCGGCGTGTTTGAAACAGGCCTTTTGGTCCTCACCCTGCATCTCTCGGCGGACGTGGCAGAACTTGTCGGGAGCGGAATAGCCTCCTTGCCGAAAGGGCAGATGGAATCAGCAAAAATGCTCGGCTTCAGTGATTTCCAGATTATTGAGAAAATTGTCTTGCCGCAGGTTTTAAGGCAAAACCTCTCGCCGTTAATTGGGCTGTATGTTGAAGAGATAAAGAACACCACTCTGGTTTCGATAATTGCCCTCGATGAATTGCTGCACACAGGCCAGGTAATAATCAGCCAGACATACAAACCGCTTGAGATCTATACTGCGGTTGCTTTTGTATTCATAGCAATTTTAACCCCCCTCGTGCTTTTTGCAAGGAAACATGATTTTGCGGCATTCATGAAAAAGGCGGAGGCTGAAACATATGCCTGAAATAGTAAAGCTAATGGGCTGCGAAAAGAGCTTCGGGGTACATAACGTTCTCAATGGAATAAATTTTTCGATAAATGAGGGGGAAATAGTTTCAATAATCGGGAAATCCGGGTGCGGAAAAACCACTTTGCTAAGGGTTGTCGCGGGGCTCGAAAAGCCTGAAAATGGGGAAGTCATCATTAACCGGGATAAATATGCAACAGGCATGGTTTTTCAGGACTTTCACCTCTGGCCGCACAAGAACCTGCTGGAAAACGTAACTGAAGCACTTCTAACAGTAAAAAAACTGCCAAAAGAAATAGCTCTTTCAGAGGGGGAAAAAGCGCTTTCAACATTTGGCTTGCTCAAAAATGCGGAAAAATACCCACACCAGCTTTCTGGAGGGGAAAGGCAAAGGGCCGCAATAGCAAGGGCATTGGCGACAAAACCAAAAATATTGCTTTTAGATGAAATAACCTCAAACCTTGATTGGGAAAATTCATTCATAATAAAAGAGACTCTGAAGAGCCTGGCTCAAAATGGGCTCTCCGTCATAAACGTTTCCCATAAACTGGATTTTGTGAACGAAATTTCAGACAAAATATTTGTCCTCGAGGAAGGCAAATTGATTGAAGTGGCAAATACATCCGGCTACAAAGAAAGCGAGATAAGCACGACCGAAGTCGGCTCTGAAACAAGAAAAGGTTAAATAGCACTACCGTGCATTTCTCTACGTGCTTTGAATGTTCGACATCTTCAACACCGTAAACGAGGAGTACGTCGCAAACGAGCGCGCCGGCAGCCATTCCCCTTCACAGCCCCCACAGGGCGTAAGCTCCGACCTCTTCGTGGTTTCAATAGGCGGAAGCCTGGTAATAGACGAGAACGGCCCGAATGCGGAAAAAATAAGGGCTATTGCAAATGCCATCTCGAGCCTGCACTCCGCGGGGAAGAAATTCGTATTGGTGGTTGGCGGGGGGAAAACAGCCCGCAGTTATGTCGAAGCCATGTCTTCTTTTACTTCCAACAATTTCGACCTCGACATCATGGGCATCCACATGACGCGCGGGAACGCGATGCTTTTTTCTTCCGCCCTCCCCTCCGCGCACAAGGAAGTGCTAAACGACTTCTCGAAGGCGAGGGAGATACTCGACACAGGAAAAATCCCTGTCTACGGCGGCCATTTGCCATTCTTCACAACCGATTCAGTGGGCGCGCTGCTAGCAGAGCACCTGAACGCTACATTCGTGAACCTCACCAACGTGGATGGCATTTACGATTCCGACCCGGCGGAGAACCCGGATGCAAAGAGGTTTGACCAGATAAGTTACCAAAGGCTTGTCTCCCTGCTCGTCGCAGGCGGCTCGAAGCCGGGCCAGAATGTGGTGCTCGACCTCGCGTGCTGCCTGATACTGCAGCGCAGCAAAATCCCGGCGGCCGTGCTGAACGGCAATGACATGACCAATTTTTCCAATTATGTAAACGGATATTCCTTTGCCGGCACGCTCATAAAGGAACTGGAAGGGGATGTGGATGAGGCGCATTTCATAGATGAGATGGAAAAAATAAACACTGACATCCCGCAGAAAAAGCCGCGCAGGAAGCCAAAGAAGAAGGGCGAGAAATACGTTCCGCCGAACCCGTACCATATAGATTTCTGAGCTTTAGAAGTGCAGTTCCGGGTCTACACGAATGCTGTCTCTGAATAAGCCTCGTTCCGATTTTTTTGCTTCCCTAAGTTTGCCGTTTTCATACAACAATATCCTTTTGTCAGGATCTACGGTATATTTCTGCCTTTTAATGTTCAATAACCTGACATAAACAGGGTTCTCTCCTGGCCTTGGCACAAATGCAATTTCCGTGTTCCCCAAAACCCAGTACATCCATGCGCCTATTTTTTTTCTGGGTTGAGCGACTCTTCTTAGTCTTGAAACAGTGGATGTTTTTTGCCTTGTTCTCAGTGCAGGAACTCGTCTGCCCGCCATTCTTCCCATTTCTTTTCCCCAATAGCGATTAAGCATTCCGTCGGATTTAAGATTAACGTTTTCCAGTTTTCGGCATCATCGAGCACGATCCTGTTGCAGGCGGTGTTTACGAGGCAGTCCACCTTTATTCCTGCCATATAACTTTCCACCACGAGGTCCATTTCAAGCAGGTATGCCTTCTTACCGCGGCCCTCGATTGCCTTCTTGAGCTCGAGTGCCTTCTCCTTCTGCCTCTGCCCGGATTTTATGGAAACAATTATCCCGAAGCTTTTAGCTTCCGAGGCTTTGGCAATCGCCGCAAACCTTTTGCGCATGAGCCTGTCGCGGTTCTTCTCCCCAATCTCCTCAACAGTGCCGTGCAAGGGGTTGACAACAATCACGGGTTTTTTGGTGCTGAAAATCAGCCCCTGGGGATGGAAGTACCCGTCCCCAAAATATACGTTAGCCTGCACCGATGGCTGCACCTGCTCAACTACCGTGTAATTGCACCCGAGCACCTGGCCCTCCACCGCAATCCTGCGTGTGCCTTCCCCGATGAAAGAATTTACCCCGTTATTGAAAAGGAGTTTTTTTATTTGAGGGAGGTACTTGCTGTACTGCACGTTCGCGATGAGCGAAATCGAGTCAATTTTCCTTTTTGCGAGTTCCTTTAGAAGCCTTGCAACATTTTTCCCAATCTCCTCTTCGGAAAGTTCGTAATAGCACGGCACGTAAATGATGTCCTTGTGCCGATGTATCGGCCCGTGCCCGATGTGGACAACGGTGTCGGCGTTGAGCGCCTTCATGTCGTTTAGTGGAAGGTCGCACGCGCCGTAGCACGGGTCCATTTTGACGAAAACATTTTCAGAGCTTGCGCTAAGCTCTTCGATTATCCAGGTGGTTTTGTCCTTGAGGCCTTCGGGTATCTGCACTATGCATGTTTTCGATTCCCTTTCCTCGAGGAATTTTTTCGCTTCCGCGAGGTTGACAACAAGAGATGGCATAATTAGAATTTACGCAAAATCATTTCTTGGCTTCTTTCTTTTCCGGCGCGCTCTTTGCTTCCGCCTTCGCATCCTTTCCTGCTGCTGGCGCTGCGGCTTCGCCTTCCTTCTTCTCTTCGCCTGCGAGCGCGCCTTCCGCGGCCTTTGCCTTGGCCTCTTCCTCTTCCTTGAGGATGTCCCTTGTCTTCTTAGGCTTTGTGCCTATGCTTTCAACATCCTTGTGCATTCTTGTGGTGACTCCGCAGGGGAACCTCGAGATTGCCATCATGAGGCAGCCCGCCGCCTTTTCCTTGTCCTGGTCAAAAACTAGAACTGAAAACACCACCTGGCCATTGCGTACGCGCGCAGCCCTTCCTATTGTCTTTCCGAATGCGTGGCTCATCCCCTTCTGTATCCTGTCCGCGTGCGCCCCCTGCGCCTGCTTGTTTTCGCGCAGGATGTGGTGGGGGTAAATCCTTAGCTTGATGAAGAAGGCTTCCTTGCCCACCCTTTTTGCAAGTGTCCTGTTTATCATGAGCCTTGCGCTCTCGAGGGCGTTGTCGCGTATCTGCACCCCGTGCGGCCCGCATTGAACCATGAGGTCCACTATGGTATCAAATGGCTTCATCCCCTCGCCCATGTTCCACTGCCTAGTCTTGAGGCCCGGGACCGCGCCGATGTAGTTACGGCTGTGCACTGTGACCGCGTGCCTAGTGTAGGGGCGGTCTTTTGTAGTCCTATAGCAATGCCCTGGCCTTAAACCCATTCAAACCACTTCTAAAAGCCGTAAAACCAGCATTTTCCATGCCTTATTTTACTCAAATATACTCCCCAGCAATCCTTTAAAAATCTCTCCCTTGAAGCCTTTGCCCTTTTGGGAAAAGCCCTATAATCTAAAACCCTCATCCTTCCAAATAAGCCCTTTTATGCTAGTTGCGCACTGCCAGCCATGCAAGGTTCTGGAACCTTTGGCCAAGTTCCTTTCTCTGCATTGAGTCTTTTGCCCCAAAGGAGTCCTTGAGTTTTTCAACCGCCTGCTTGGCATAGTTTCCCGCCTGCGGGTTGCGGTGCTGCTCTGCAAGCCAGTTCCTAAGCCAGCTTTCGAAGTCAGCGAAGTTGCGCACTTCGCCGCGCGAGAGGGCGCTGAAAAAAAGCATCCGCAGGTCATGGAGCTCCTTCACATCCTTTGGCAAACGTTCCCTGTTTTCCCTCATGAACTTTGGGCTGTTGAAAATCTTCTGTATTTCCGTAAGCTCGCGCTGCCTCGGAGCGTCGACAAGCCTCTCCCTCTCCTGCCGCTGCTCAAAGCCCACCCTTTCCTGCTCCGCGGCGCTCTGCCTTGCCCTTGCAAAGTTGATCTGCTCGAGCCTTTTATCCTGCGGCCTTGCTAACAAAGCTCCAAGAATCCCCGGGCCATTTGCGCGCTGTGCATGGCCGCGTTCGTTTGGTCTCTGGCCATGCTCCCCGAAACCCGGAAGCCTTGGGCGGTTCATCCTCCCCCTCAGCATCCTCTGCGCAAGGAACCTTGCAACCATCGCTCTTGGGCCCGGCGGCATGGAAGAATTAGAGCCTTGAAGTTTATATAGCAAACCACGAAAGTTTTTCGGCATGCTGTGGTTTGCTAGATAGCAAACGGCAAAAATTTAGCAGGATTACTTTTCCCGTTTGCCATAACATTAGCTTTAAATAGTTGTTAAATTCTCTACTAGTTTAAACAACTTTTTGCGGGGTGAGAAAATGGTTTTGAACCTAAAAAGGATAGGGCAGGTGCTCGAGAACATGGGCCTCAAGCTTGAAAGGGAGGCCTCCAAAAGCAGGAAAGGCGGCTCTAAGAAAAAGAAGAAAAAATCCAAGAGAAAAAAGTGGAGTTCGCACAAAAAAAGAGCGGAAGAAAAAGCCCGGAAGAAAAAGTGAAAATGAATTGAAGGCCCTAGCTTTCAGAATTCCATGAAGCTAATTTCCGCCTTTGAGAGCCTTGCATTGAAATCTATTTCTGCGTCCTTTTCCTTCGAGCGGAAGAAAAGCATCTCAAGCCCGCTCCATGTGGTGAACCATCCGCTCGGCTCTAGTATTACCAGCACCAGCTGCGATGTGAGCGACTTTGTTTCAAGGGAGACTATGTACGCTGCGGTGAGCAGTATCAGCATTCCGACTATTGAAAGCACAGCCCCTTCGCGGACGCTTTTTTTCTTCCCAGCTTCTAGCAGCGCGTGGTGCTTTCTGAAGTGCTCGTGCAGCCTCTTTTTTATGAGTGCCTCGTGCTCCAAGTTTCTCTCCTGTTTTGGTATGAGGAAGCGCAGCTCGAGCGCCCCTTCCTTTGTCTCAACGATTGCCTTTTTCATTTCGGCAAGGAAGTCCTCAGAAAGGCCCCTCACTGAAAAGGGCCGCGGGTCGAAGTCGGAGAAAATGTCCTCGTAGTTGTCTAGCAAGAGGCTTATCTCGCTTTTAGCGAGCAG
>CAYJWI010000008.1:27718-30178 GCA_964373815.1 uncultured archaeon
TTTTTTTAAGCTGAGGGAGGGAGTCGAACCCCCCTAGCCCGCTCACTGCAACATTCGGAAAGCCGAAGGCTTATTCCCCTGAAAGGGGAATGACCGTCGCTCCCAACCGCCGAAACGGTTGCTCAACAGCCGAAACTGTTGCTGCAGGCGGGTACATGACCGCTCTGACACCTCAGCACAACCTTTTTCTTTTCGTTAGCACGAAAAGAAAAACGTTGACGAAAAAGAAAAGTGCCTACATTCAAACCAATGCCAAAAACGTTAAAAGCTTGACCAGAAAGCCTTGTCTTATGCATTTCCATCTTAGATGGGCGCTCTTTGAGGCTCTTGAATAAAACCCTTTTCGAGGGAGTATTCCCTATGCAGGCAGTGATTTTCGACCTCGACGGCGTCATTGTGGACACAATGAACCTCTACTTCGAGGCGGGGGTTAAGGTTTTCGCCGGAGCGGGGAA
Organism: uncultured archaeon; assembly: GCA_964373815.1. Lineage (GTDB taxonomy): Archaea > Iainarchaeota > Iainarchaeia > Iainarchaeales > Iainarchaeaceae > UBA10205. Next base: position 28,174 of record CAYJWI010000008.1, read on the forward strand.
GAAAGTCTCGAAAGCCCAGTTGAAGGGGCTTGACGCGATGCGCCTTGGCGAAGGGTACAGGAAATTCTTCTCCTCGAAAAGCGATAAGGAAATAGACTCTCTCGCGCAGCAAACCTACGACTACCTGCGCAAAAAGACAAGGGGCATAAGGCCTATGCCGGGCTTTCTCGAGTTCTTCTTCTCGCTCAGGGGAAAATACCCGGTTGCGGTTGTTTCCAGTTCGAGGAAGGAATTCGTCGGGTACATCCTTGGCGAGCTCGGGATAAAGAAGGATTTTGCGCTGATTTTGGGAGGCGATGATGTCGCGCAAGGCAAACCCTCGCCAGAAGGCTACCTGAAGGCCGCAAAGATGCTCAATGCAAAGCCTAGCCAGTGCCTTGTTGTAGAGGATTCGATTTTCGGGATAAAATCCGCGAAATCAGCGGGGATGAAGTGCGTTGCAGTGACCAACAGCTATCCGGAGAACTTCCTTCTCGATGCCGACCTGATAGTCGATTCGCTCGCCGAGCTTACATTGGAAAAAGCCGAGGCGCTGTTCAATGCTTGAAGCAGTGATTTTCGATTTCGACGGAGTGCTCATAGACACACCTTCATATTATTTCAAGCACATGCGCTCCTATCTGGGAAAGCTCCACCCGAAAGTCGAGGACAAGGACATTTCCGACCTTGTGGGCTATTCATTTTCAGACAAGCTCATTTTCATAAACAACAAGTACGGCCTCAACGTGCAGAAGGAGGAGTTCGTGAAGCAGACCGAAGATGCGATGAAGCTCGAAATGTCCTCCATGCTTTCGCTCGACCCGGCGCTCGGGGCCCTTTTGGCAGAACTCAGGGAAAACAACATCAAGCTCGCCGTGGCTTCGAATAATTCTCGCAAGAATATTGATTATTTCCTCTCGCTGATTGGGATAATGGATTATTTCAGCACCATTGTTTCGTATGGTGATGCAAAAAACCCCAAGCCCTTTCCGGATGTTTATCTGCAGGCGCTCAAGCGGATGCGAAAAAAGCCGGGGAATTGCATCGCGATAGAGGACACCTCTGTAGGCCTCGAAGCCGCGAAAAAAGCCGGGCTCAAGTGCATAGCAATCCCGCATAAATTGACTTCCTACCACGATTTTGCAGGGGCTGAGCTTGTGGTCAATGGTTTTTCCGATTTGAGCTTTGCAAAGCTTAAAGGGCTGGTTGGGTGAAGATTGCAATTTTTTCGGATACGCACCTCGGCTTTGAGGAGAAGGGCGAGCGCAGCGAAGAGTCATTTGAAAATTTGGTGCAGGCGATTTCCCTTTCCGCAAAGGAGAGTGCCGATGCAATCCTGCTCGGAGGCGATGTCTTTGACGCCCCCGTTCCTTCCCACAACGTGCTCTACAAGGCAATGGACGCATTCTCCACCAACAATTCCCCTTCGGACGTAAAAGTTTTTGTAGAGAAGAGCGGAGTGAAAAAGCAGGCTTTCTTCAGGGGAATCCCGATAATAGCAATACACGGCAACCACGAGTGCCTCGGAAAGGAGACCCGCACGGCACTTGATGTGCTCTGCCTCTGCGGCCAGCTTGTTTATGCGCACGCAGCGAGCGTTTGCATAGAAAAGGGCGGCGAGAGGGCATTTGCGCACTGCCTTGGCTCCGTGCCTGAAAAAAAGGCGCTAGAGGCCCTCCAGCACTGGAACCCAAGGCCCGTGCAGGGGAGCGCGAACATTATCATGACCCACCAGGGCTACAAGGAGTTCATGGCGGTGGATGATGAAATGGTTGCAACGCTCTCCCTTGACGACCTTCCGGCGGGCTTTGACCTTTTCGTGAATGGGCACTTGCACTGGAGGCAGGAGCAAAACCTTGGAAAGGGGGTTTTCCTGCTCCCCGGCTCAACCATAAGCACTTCGATAAAAAAGCTTGAGGCCGAAAAGCCGAAAGGGGTTTACTTTTTCGACACTGCTTCAAAAAAGCTTTCCTTCTCGCCTTTTGAAAAACAGCGCAAGGCATTCTACCACAAAATAGTTTTCGAG
>CAYJWI010000008.1:30278-48997 GCA_964373815.1 uncultured archaeon
ATTTCGGAGCTGCGCGAGCTGCAGAAGTCGAGGCTCTCGGTCGCAGCCATGGGCTTTGGCATACTTGAAAAGAGCCTCTCCGAAACCGATTTCGGCAAGGAAGTTTCCGCGAAAGAGCTCTTCGAGCTCCTTTCCGAGGATGAAATAGACAAGGCTCTGGCGCTTTTTAGCAAAAACCAATGAAGACGGCTGGCCAAATTTTACTTATGCCAAACCAACAAAACACTTCGGCGGATTTTAATGGTTTGCTGTAAGCTGAATCATTTGCTGAATAATTATTTGCGCGCTCGCCAGAAACTCATTTTCTTTTTCAGCCTTTGCGCAGGAACTCGGCGTAGAATGCCGTTTCCGCGAGCGCTTTCGCCGCGATGCTCGGGTAATTGAATGTCGTGAATCCGGCCTTCTCTATTCTTGTGAGGAATTTTTTGGTGTAAGGGCCGCCTGTTGCGACAACAACTAGCGGCTTCTTTATTTTCCGCGAAGGCTTTCGTAGGAGCGCGAGGTTTTCAGGGTTTAGTGTAGGGATGCTGAAGAGTATCAACACCATCACCATGTCGACATTTTTGTCCGCGATGCATCCGCTTATAGCCTTTCCATAGCTTTTAGCGTCCGCATCCGCAAGCAAATCCATCGGGTTTGAGAGGATGGCATCCGGAAGCGCTTTGGCAAGCCTTCTCCTCGTTCTTCCGGAAATCTTTGCGAGCTTTAGCCCTTTTGCGAGCATCTGGTCAGCGGCGACAATTCCAAACCCGCCCCCGTTGGTTATTATCTGCACCCTCCGCCCCTTTGTGAGCGGCTCTTCCTCGAGCAGTTTTGCTGTTGCAAAAAGGTCAATCATGTCATCTGCCTGTATTATACCAGCCTGCCTGAACACGGCATCGTAAACCGCGGCCGAGCCGGCAAGAGAGCCCGTGTGTGAGCCTGCCGCCTTGCTTGTTTGCTCGTTCTTGCCGCCCTTGAGAACCACTATGGGTTTTTTGCGGGAAATTTTTTTCGCTATCTCGAAAAACTTCCTGCCATGCTTTGCGCCTTCGAGGTATGCCGTAATTACCTTTGTCTTCGCGTCCTGCCCGAGATATTCGAGAAGGTCAGCTTCATCGACATCCATTGCGTTCCCGTAGGATGCGAACTTGCTTATCCCGAACTCCTGTGTCGATGTCCAGTCAAGTATCATCGAGCCAAGCGCGCCTGATTGCGAGATGAAAGAGAGCGAGCCTTTCTTCGGCGCCTTCATCCTCGCCCTGTCAAAAAAAGTGGTGTCAATGCCGCTGTGGTTGTTCAGTATGCCGACGCAGTTCGGGCCCATGACCCTTGTGCCGCTGTTCCTTTTAATGATGTTTAGGAGCCTTTGCGTGCTCCTCTTCTCCCCCACTTCCGAAAACCCCGCGCTGATTATCACCGCTGCCTTGACTTTTTTCCTCGCGCACTGCGCAAGCGCCTCGGGGACTTTTTGCGCTGGCAGGGATATCACCGCGAGGTCTATGCTTGAAGGTATTTCGAGTACGTTCTTGTAGCACTTTTTCCCCTGCACGTTGCGGTGCTTTGGGTTTACGGGGAAGATTTTTTTCACGGCTTTTTTGAGGTTGCTAAAAACAGTGTACCCGATTTTTCCAGCCTTTGCGGATGCGCCTATGACAGCGACGCTCTTGGGGTAAAAAAACGGTTCTATGGATTTGGGTCCGCGCATTACATAGAATTCTCGTAATCCCTTAATAATTCTTTTCCGTCAACTCGGTATAATGGCCCAGAATCCACTTCGCAGGATAGCTCTTGCCTACATTTTCCTCCAGCTCATAATCTGGGTAAAATCCGCGTACTTTTTTTCCATGTTCGGCCACGGAAAGGTGCTGCTTTTCAGCGTTTCATCATTCCCGCGCGATGCGCTGTTTTTCGATTTTTATTTCCATGCACTGATGCATGGCCTCATCGCAATCCTCGCCGTCCTTTTCGGGAAAAATTTGCCGCAGTTCAAGCTAGGGTACGTTCTTCCGGTGGTTTTCGCCGCTGTAGCGCTGCACAACTTCGCTTACTGGCTCACTTACTCCCACCCTTCGCTGCTCTACACTTTGCTCGATTTCGGCAGCGACAGCGCTATCCTTCTCTCCGCTGTTTTTGCCGGGTTCATACTTTCAAAAAACGTTGCTGTTAAGAAACTGAAAATCCCTATTCTGGGCGCTTGAATCAGCGCAGCCTTCTTTGAATGAGCTTTCTGCTGGCAGTTTTTTTCCTCGGCCTTGCTCTCATTCGCACTGATTTTGCAGCCAGTTCTTTTTGCATTAAATTTATTTTTGTGAGAAGGGTTTCTCCCCAATGAGCCAATTTCGGAGCAAGCATTGGGCTGGAACCAAGTTCGAAGAAATCTATTTCTTTGGCATGTAGTATGTTTTTCGGATATCTTATAATTTCTAAGAGTGCTTGTTCATACCCTTTGCCAACGGTGTCTGCAACTACTATAATATCTCTTTCTGATAATGCCTCTAATTTGCTTGAAAATATGTTGGTGTTTATTATTGTAAAAGGGATTGAAACTTTGCGCATTGCAAGGAATCTGCTGAATGCACGCTTCATTTGAAAGCTTCTACTAATCCCCCCAGCGCACACGAAACATATTCTCGGCATTGAAGGTCGCGCAGCCATGCTAAATTAACGCTTTCTGGGCTTTTAATTTTATGGCAGGAATTCCTTGTTCAACAGTTTCGGCTGCAACGAATCGAGCAAATGAAATATAGCTAATTTTTTCTTGCTGTTCGATTCGTTGTTGGGTGCGATTATCCATGCTGCGCATGGATGTTGCTCGCTGCGCTCGCATTATGGCAGGAATTCCTTGTTTTTGATTTTCTGCGGCACGTATTGCTCGGTAATGAACCGTATCCCTTTCTTGCTCAGGGCTTCGAGCTCTAGCTTGTATGCCTTCTCTTTCATGTTGGCGAACTCCTCTTTCCACTCCTTCTTCTGGAACCACTCATAGGATTCCATTTCCTTGAGCCTTTTCACGTCGAGCTGGTTCAATTTGATTGTGACCTCTTTCGGGATTTTGAATTCCTCGACGTCTTTTGTGCTAAGCCCTATGAATTTCGCCTGAGGCGTTGCGAGCTTTTCTTCAGAGTATGAGAGCGAAATCGAGCCCTGCTTTATCACGGAGTAGATGTACATCCCCCAAGGGTCAGCGTCCGTGATTACATAAATCGGGAGCTTGAATTCCTTGCTAAGTCTCTGCGCTATCCTTCTCTCTCCCCTTCCGGGCTGGCCCCTGCCTGTGAGTATTACGCAGTTGTTCTTTTTCCAGAACTGGTCCTCGTTGAACCTTCTCCACACTGCGTCCTTTTCTATGAAGAGCACGTAATCGGCGTTCACTTTCTTGAATTCAATTTTGTCAGGCTCGACATTGCTCGGGACGCTCCAGCCGCCAGAGCCCATTTTGGCAAGATCGATGCTATCCTTGCCGTCGCGCAGCTGCACATCCCCCGCAATTATCCCCTTAGCGGAGGCCGCAAGGTGCAGCTCCTCCCTCAAAAGGTCGAGCGATGCCTCGATGTCTTCAATGCATGGATCGGATTCGGACTGATCTTCGAAGGTGTTCTCGTTGGTGCCTTCAATGGTGTGCTTTAGCGCGTAGTACAAATCCCTGATGCTCACAGTCGCCTGCTCTTCGATGACCTTCTTTATTTCAGATGCCACGAGCACGGTTTGCATGAATTTCCTGCTGTGCGCAATATTGAGGAACTGCCTCTCGGACATCTTGTCCCCTAGCTTTATTGTCCCGGTTTTCTGGTCAAAGAAAATGTTGTTCAGCGTCCTTACAGGGAGCGCGTATGTGGGGTTTTGCTGCTTGTCTATTTGCGCGAGCAGCGCGCTGCCGATGTTATTGAGCTTCTTTATTACTTCCTTGTCCTTTTCCGCCATACTTATTCACCCTCCCCAGCTTCCTCGAAGCCTTTCTTTTTGCCTTTCTTATCTTTCTTCTTCTCCTTTTCCTTGCGCTTCTCGAACTCCTTTTCTATTTCCTCCTCGCTAGGTTCGTCCTTGCCGCCCGCGAGTTCCTTCTGCTCCTCCATCTTGAGGTGCTTTAGCACGAGCGCGTGCAGCTTTGTTTCAACATCTTTCTTGCTCTTTCCCGTGAGCTCCCCTACCGCGTATGCGACTTCTGTTGCGTACTTGTAGAACATCTTCTTCTTCGCTTCCTTCTCGTCCTGCCTTCTTTGGCGGCCAATGAAAATGTAAATCTTCCTCCCCGTCTCCATGAGAGAGAGCCTGAGCTCTTCCATTATTTCGTCCTCGTCGCTTATCGCCTGCTTTCCTGCGGAAGTGTATGGTATGTGCACTGAAATAAGATTGACAAATACTGTAAGCGGCGCGTTCTCGTAATCCTTGAGCCCGTACCTCTTCCACTCAACCGACTGCACAGCTTTAGTGATTGCGCAGCCGCCTGCATCGAAGAGCAGTGGCGCCCTGTTCGCAAACCTCATGATTTCTATTTTCCTCTGCGCCGCTCCTTCCTCGTTAGCTTCCCCAACCCTTCCCGCATCGCCGCCGAAAGCGATCCCGACCTCTATTTGGAATGGGAACCCTCCGCTGTAAACCGAAGGCTTTCTTGTAATTACCGATAGGAATTCCGGGTTCACTATGCTCTTGAGGCTTTTCTGTATCCTGTCCTCGCCGATTGGGAGCAGGCCGTCGGTCCTCGGAGCTATGAAGTTCACTTTCTTGAACTGCTTTACTATCTCCTCCGCCTCTTCCCATGTAAGCTGCTTGGGGTCCTTGTTCATGTCAAAGGAGAGGCCCTTTCCAATCTCCTCTATGGATTTGTCGCCTGTCCTGTCAAAGCTGTTTTTCAGAAAGCTCGAGACCTTTTTCGCGTCAGTGTATTTCGAGAGCGTGACAAGATCATCAATAGTAACCCCTTTCGGGTGCGGCTTCATTTCGGTAGGCCTTGCGGGCACTTCCTTGAGCGTTCTCTTGAACACGACTTTCTGGCCGCTGGGCTCGATTAGCGTTATCTGCGCGTGGGGATTTGCGATTGCTGTCCTTCTCAAGTATTCCATCGGCGCCTGCTCGGAGTTGACGTACTTTACCCCCTTGAATTTCGCCTTTATGATAGTTCCCATGAATTCCTTGCCGAGCTCTGTGATGTTCGCGAGCTTTGGCTCGTTTTTCTTGGGGTCGATTGTGATTTCCGCGCTGAAAGGCTTTCCTTTGGCTGTTCCCGTGATGACGTTCGTGGCTTTTCCGGTAGTTATCTGCGAGAGCATGGTGCATCCTGCGGCGCCTATTCCCTGCTGGCCGCGCATCTGCATCATCCTGTGGAACTTTGTTCCCGCAAGGAGCTTTCCGAGCGCCTTTCCCACGGTCTCTTTTGTAAGGCCGGGGCCGTTGTCCTTTACGGCGATTTCGTAGTACTCCTCCCCTATCTCTTTTATCTGCACCTCGATATCCGGGAGGATTTTCGCCTCTTCGCACGCATCCAAGGAATTTGTCACGTACTCGTGCACGATTGTTGTAAGTGTTTTTATTTTCCCGGTGAGCCCGAGCATCTGCATGTTCTTCTTGAAGAACTCGGCAACAGAGTGCTCCTTGAACTCCTTTGCGATGTCCTCCGCGCTAAGGCCCTTTTCCTCCTCTTTCTCGGCGCTTTTTTGTTTTTCTTCAGCCATTTTTCACCACTTCAATTCCTGCAAATTTCAATATTATAATTTTTCAATGCTACAATTCAAACTTCCCAATGTTCTGCCACCTGCGCAGCTTCCCGTAGACCGCGGAGTGCCCAGCCCCCTGCAGGAGCATTTCCACCGCTTTTTTTGCCCTTTCTACTTCCTCCTCGCTCCCGATTATACCTATCGTTTTCCCGTAAACAGAAATGTTCGCGCCAGTGTCGTTTTCTATCTCTTCTCTTGCCTGCCCGTGCGCCCCAATTACCCTTCCCTTCTTTGCCTTGAGCCTGCTCTCGTTCTTTCCGAGCACTTCCTCGAGCTCTATTAGTTCGAAGAGGCAATCATCCTTGAGGAGCCGGAATGCGTGCTCCGGGGAGAAGCCCCTTGCAATCGCCTTGACAATCCTTTGCGCCTTGAGGTATTTTATCGGCTGGCCTTTGCGTGTTATTTCCACTTCGCCCTCTTCGCTTTCCACATGTATTTTCGTCTCTGTGAGCCTTTCTATTTCCATCCTTGTAGAGCCTTTGGCGCCGATTATCGCGCCAACCCTGTCATGTGGAACAAGCAGAACCTCGGAATCCTCCATTTAAGTAATTTATACTATATATTATTATATATTGCTTAGCCGGCTCGCCAGAAGAACCCCTTATTTGGAATTTCCAAGCTTTTTTGCTTAAGCCGCTTGGTGGGGGGGTTGGGTTCTCCTATTTGGCCTTCTCCAGTTTTTCCTTTCGCTCCTTTACGAGCGCGTAGAGTCCCTCAAAAGTTGTTTCTAGCCCGTTCTTGGAAAAATAGTTCGCCATGTTGCGCACATCGCGCTCGAAGAACTCCTTCGCCTTCGGGTGGCTTAATAGCAGCGCCTGAGCGAAATCAATCACCACGAGCTTTTTTCCGCGCAGAAGTGTGTTGTACTCGGATAGGTCTGCGTGCACAAGCCCTGCGAGGTAGAGCCTTGCAAGGAACTCGATTGCCTGCTCCCGATAATCCGCAAGCTCCGCAGCGCTTGGCCTTGCCTCTTTTAGTGGAAGGCTCGCTTTCCCGTTCTCCCCGATGAACTCCATCACAATTACATTCTCCTTCATTGCAATGGGCAGCGGCACCGACGCCCCTGCCTCGTCTGCCATGCGAAGGTTCTTGAATTCCTTTTTCGCCCACGCGAGAACTACGCTGTTTCTGTCCTTGCGCAAGTCCCGGAAGCGCGGGTCGCCTTTGATGTAATCTATCATTTTCTTGAAATCGGTTGTCTCCTTCTTGAAAATCTTCACAGCCCTCTGGTTCCCGGCGCCGTCGCTTGCGGCGAACACGTGCGCCTCCTTGCCAGTGCTTATGATGTGCTCGAGAACGTCAAAGCTGCCCTTGTTTGCAAGCGTCTGGATTGCGGAAAATGTTTTCGCATCGAAGACATGCTGGAATATTTTCCTGTCGGTCTCGTGCCTTATGTGCCTCTTCATTTCCTCGAAGTGCTCCTCGTAAAAATCGATGCTTTCCATGACAAAATAGTCCTATGGAAGAATGTTAAAAACCAGTGCAAAGGTGCTTGATTTTTTACCGCTTGTATTGTTTTTTTGCAAGCCTGCCCAGGTTAATGCGTGTTCGGCCCCTGCTCACATGGGTCCAGCGCCCCCTAAGGACATCCAAAGCGGTAACCTTTTCGCCTGTCCGCCTTAACCTTGCTTCTGCTTCATGCTGCGCATTCGCCAGTATCTCCGCTACTGTCGGGCTCCGATAAATTTTATTAATGGGCCTGCCTGCGTCTATCATTGCCCTGACATGTGCCCGGTCCTCACTGGCAAGCCTTTTTGCCAAGTCTTCCGCGCTGCCTTTTGGATAGAAAGCCCTTTCGGGGGTCAGTGAAATTCTTTGCCTGACTACCTTTCTGCCCGCAAAACGCCTAGCCATAATAAAGTAAAACATTCAAGTGGTTAATAAGAATTCCCTTTTCACATCGAGCTTGAATGCCTGCCATGCCGAAAAAAGGTACGTAGTTTGTGGGGGTTCACACAGGCAATTTGCTTAGAAACCCTTTCCTTTTCAGGTGCTCTGTCTGCATCCCCAAATACCGCCACACAATATCCGCTTTGGAGGGCTGGAAGTCCCAGAGCTTTATGACCACTATGTCGCGCTCCCTCATCCATGTCTTCTTCTTCATCTTGCCCGGAATCCTGCAGTTCCTCTCTATCCCGTCTTCGCAGAAGACCTTTATCTGGCTCCCACCGTGCAGCTGCATCACTATGCCGAACATTTCGTGCTCTTCGCGGCGCGGCAGCCTGATTTTGCGCAGCTGCTCTTCCTGCAGCTTTGCTGTCTGCTCGTCTTCGCGCCTTCCCATTTTTTTCACATCTTGATTATGATTGCATGCCAAACGCCTGCAATGCTGATAATGTCCTTTTCTGTTAAAAAACCCTGCTTTAACGCAACCCCGACGGCTTTTTTGCCGAAAAGGTTTATGCTCATGCATTCCTTCAGGAGTTCGGCGAGCCCCTGCTCGTTTACGATTTCGCCCTTGTAGAAGTATTCATCAACCGTGACATCGTACTTTTCATCGGAGAGGTTTTTGCCGAGGATTTCCCGATCGCAGCACGCGAGCAGTGCCCCGCTTGCGGTTTGGTGTGTCTTGCAGTACACCGCCCGCTCACCCTATTTTCTTTATGGGGCTAAGGGCGCCGCATGCAGTGCACTTTAGCACCTTGACCCCGCTGCGCTCGATTATTTCAGTGTCAGGCTTCTTGCACTCGTGGCAGAGCACGTACTCGTTCAAATAACTTAGGAAAAGCTTGTTTATCATGTCTGGGAAGAATTTTCCCGTCATGATGAGCTTGCCGTCCTCTATTGTCGCGGCTGTCGCGGTTTCCTTTGTGAAGTATTTGTAGAAGTGCTTTTCGTCGCGCTTTACGCTCTTTAGCGCCTGGGAGAAGTTCCTTATGATTGTCTTCTTGCCCTGCACGCTGCTGTCGAGCACAGGCAGCTCGAACCTCTCCTTTGCCACGGTCTTTTCAGGCAGGGACATGTAGAGCCTGCTTAGCATCTTGTCGTATTCCATAATTACCATTGCATTCCTTAGCATTAAAAATCTTCTTGCTCGGCCAAAACTCTTCCCAGAGGATTTATTAAAGGAAAAGAGCTGATTATTGCGGTCAGATGGATGAACTGCTTTCCGACAAGCTCAAGGCCGCCGCAGGCTTTGCCCTCTTTCTGCTCTTCGCTTTTTTGATATTCCAGAACGCTTCGCTTGTAAAGGAATTCGCCACGGGCTATGGCCTCTTCGGGCTTTTCATCGCATCGCTTATAGCAAACGCGACCGTCCTTCTCCCGATGCCGATTGACATCGTGGTGCTTGCGCTAAATGCCCAATCCTCGAGCCTCACAGAAGTGATATTCGTCGCAATAGCTGTCGGCGCGGGCGCGGGGATAGGCGAGATGACCGCCTATATCGCAGGCCTTCTGGGTGTTGAGACCGCGGAGAAGATGAAGCACACCGAGTTCACGAGGATAAAAGAGATAAGGGGGAAAATCGAGAGGCTCGGGATGCGCTTCATTTTCCTAATCGCAATAATCCCCTTTCCTTTCGACATCATAGGGGTTACTGCGGGCTTCATCCGCTACAACCCGAAAAAATTCTTCATCGCAGCGCTTGCAGGCAAGACATGCCGCTACACCATTCTCGGGCTTGCCGCTTACTATGGCTTTGCCTTCCTCAAGGGCGCGAACTTGTTTTAATTTTTTTAGCATTCTGGGAGCAAATAGCGAGAAGTAAATTCCAGCTTAAATTTTCCAGCAAAATACCTGCTTTAGAAACCCAGTGCTTTCATCACCGCGAAAGCGATTGCCATCAGCACTGCCTGCAGGGGGAGCGCCGGCAGCGGGACGCCTTTCCTCTTCGATGCGTAATCGAGCGTGAGCATGAGCCCCGCTAGCGAAGCGAAAAGTATGATCGCCGCTGGCACGAAGTTGTAGGGGAAAAGGTACTTCGCGCTCCCCTCCGCAAGAACGCTCACCGCAAACGCGAGCGGCACCACCAGGTCCCCGGTGCCGAGCTCGAACTGGTGCTCCTTTGTGGGGAATGCGAAAGCAAAAGAGAGGTTCCTTTTCGTTACCCCTTTCGCGAGCTCTACCATGTGCTTTGTCTTGAACACCGCCAGAAAATCATAAACCGATATTGCCGCAAGGAAAACGATTATCGGCACAACCCCGAGGCTTGCGCCAATCACGGCACCTGCCCCCGCGCTCGCCACGAGGCTTGAGACATTCCTTAGCATGACGTTTTGCCTGAACGCTAACCTCGCGCCGACAAGCACTATTGCCGCAAGGTATGCAATGGCATCCGCGACCCTGAAAGGAAGCGTGACAATGAGAGTTGTCGCGAAAATCGCGAGGAGTTCAATTCCCTTGAGGAAAACGGAGACAAGCCATTCAGGCGCAAACCGCAAGAGCAGGATTATCACGGTGGTGCCGCCGAGAATCCACGCGAGCAGCCCCGCGCTGTTTTCCACGGCGTTCTTGTCCTCGCTCACAATTACTGTCTTTATCTTTTCCTCGAGAAGGTAGCTCCCCGCGAAAAGCCCGAGTGCCTGCGTGAGCAGGAAAACCACCAGCAGCTGCGCTGCAAGTTCTTTGTCCATTGCCCGTAATAGGCCTTAAGGCCTTAATATTCGTTTTCGCCCTGCCGCGCCTTTGTGCGAAGTTTTTTATAATACGGGAATGTTCCTTTTGTATGCGCGCTTTTTTCAAGAGAATTGCTGCCAGTGCAGTTAACCGTCTGGTTAGTTCATATGATGCACTGGAATCCCGACTGGAAGCCCACAGAAAAGCAGGGGCTGCGGGAAAAGCGGAAAAGAAAGCCCGCGCCCTTTTTCTCGGTCAGCATGGCTCTGTGCAGGGGTTTCTCCGAAGCCCGCAAATAAAGTATTTGGTCGATTATGAACTCAACGCCGAGCAAAAATCGGATTTCGAGAGGCTTCTGTCTGAAAATGAGAACACGAGGGTTGACGGCGTTTGGATGCTCGGAACCCATGCAAGGGATAGACGAGAAAAAGCCGCTGCAATGCAGATTCTTTTGGGGCTCTCTTTTGACGAGTCGGAAAAAGTGAGAAAACTTGCCAAAGAATGGTTCAGCACTCTATTAAAATAATTTTCATCCTTCGAATATCCTTCGCCCTATGCGCAGCACTGTCGCGCCTTCCTTTATCGCGATTTTGAAGTCGCTGCTCATGCCCATGCTAAGGTGGTGCAGGCTTAGGTGCTCTTTGATGTCATAGAGGCTCTGGAAGCACTTGCGTATCTGCTCCTCGTTTTCAGTGAGCGGGGCGATTGCCATGAGCCCAATGAATTTGACGCTATCATATGGCAGGTTCTTGAGCGTTGTCAGCAGCGCTTCGACTTCGTCCGGTTTCATCCCGTATTTCTGCTCCTCGCCGGAGGTGTTCACCTGCAAAAAAATGTTCTGCACTTTTCCCATGTCAAGGGCTGCATAGTGGATTTTTCGCAGCAGCGGAAGCGAATCGACCGAGTGGATGTAGTCCGACATTTCAACAACGTTTTTCACCTTGTTGCCCTGCAGGTGGCCGATGAAGTGGATGTCCGCCCCGAGCTTTTTGAGCTCTGGATATTTTTCCTCGAGCTCCTGTTCCCGTGCCTCGCCGATGTCCTGTATTCCTGCCTTGAGGGCTTCGGAAACCTTTTTCACGCCCTCGCCTTTCGAGACAGCGACGATTGTCAGTTCCTTCGGGTTGCGCCTGCATTTTGCGCATGTTTCCGCAATCTCCTTGCGCAAGGATTCAATGTTTTCTTTTACTTCCATTCAGGAATTAGCCTTGAAAAGTTTTTTTAACTGCGGCGTGAGGGAAAGATAGGCATAATTGGGCTAAAGTCTAAATTAGGGTTTTTTTGGGCCAGCAGGATTTAGCGGGTTTAAGTTTTTGGGTGCTTTCACTGCGGCTTTACGAACCCGTGCTTGGGGAAGTAGATGTCTCCAGACTTCGTGAGCTTGGATATGAGGTCGCGCACCTTGTCGGCGTCCATTCCGAGTGTCTTGCCTTCGTTGATTACCTCTTCCATTGGCACCATGTCAAGCTCTTGCGCCTTCTCCCTTATGATGTTGAGGATTTTTTTGAGGTTTGCAAGCGTTGTGTGAGTCTGCCCGGAAGTGATTATGTCAATGTCGATTTTTCCTGTCTCGGGGTCTGTTACCATGTCCTCGAGCGAAGTTCTCACGAGCCTTATCGCGCGCTCGACGTCCCTTCTCTCTACATTGTCGCTAAGCCTAACCCTTGCGGATGCTTCGGAGAGCCTTATGAGGCCCTCTAGCTGCCTGTGCGTTGCGCTATAGGCCCCTTCCTTTCTTCCCTGGTCCCTCAAGGCGACGTAGTAGTCCGAGATTTCGTGCAGTGATTCGTCCGAGAGCACGGGGAAGATGTTCTGCCTAGCAAAAGAGATGTACTTTTTTAGTAGCGCTCCCGTGATTTTCGGGGTTATGAGCTCTTTCATCTGCTCGAGCGCGGCATCCTTCTGCCCAATGCCCTTCTTTTGGCGCTGGAGCATCATCTCCCCAGCCTTGTGGCTCTTGAGGATGTGGTTTGCAATCTCTGCGTCCTTGGTCCTGTCAAGGACATCTTTTATCATGAAGAAGAGGTCGAAGCGGCTTATGAGCGATGGCGGCAAATCTATCTGCTCGATGAATGATTCGTATGGGTCGAAGCGCGAGTGCTTGGGGTTTGCTGCCGCAAGTATAGATGTCTCTGTCTTGAACTTTGTCACAATTCCGGCCTTTGCAACGGAGATGGTCTGCTGTTCCATGGATTCGTGCATTGCACTCCTGTCCTCGGGGTCCATCTTGTCGAACTCGTCTACCATTGCCATTCCGCCAGAAGCTAGCACAAGCGCCCCTGCCTTGAGGGTCCAGCCGCCTTCGCCGAACTCATCCTTTACGGCGGTTGCGGAAATCCCAGCCCCGCTCGTGGTTTTTCCCGCAACATAAATCGATTTTGGGGCGATGCTGTCGGTTGCCTTCAGTATGGCTGAATTGTGCGATATTATCCCGTTTGAAATGAAATTGTGGAACTGGTCCACTTCCACATCGTAAATCCATTCCTCGTTTGGGATTTTCCCTATTTTCTCTATTTTGTCCCAAAACAGATCGGAAAATGCCTGCTTGTGGATGTTTTGGGCTGCTTGCTGCGCATTTGCATCAAAAGTGTTGCTGTTTTCAAGAACATCCAAAAGGTGCAATGAAATTTGTTGCAGCGATTCCCTGCTCGGGTTGCGGTCCCCCCTTTCAAAGTGCTGGTAAGTCGTCCTTTGCACGCCCATTTGGAATTGTGAAAGGCCAAGGGAGAGCCTCGCTTTTTTCAGCTCTTCGGAAATACCCGGGATTACATCGATGTTGGTATTGGACTTCTTGCGGTTGTTGACGAACTTTTCGGCCGCGGCTTGTTTTCTTGCCGTTATGAAACCTATTTCTTTTGCAAATGTTTTTGCGAATTTTCCGCCAATCCTTGTGCGGAAATACTTTCTCCTTGTTTTCGATTTGGTGTTCGAGGCAAAATTGAGCACCTCTTTTTTGGTGCTTATTATCCTGAATTCGAGGAGCATCTGCTGGATTTGCTCCGACAATTCCCTGCTCTTGGTCAGCACTTCAACCATCCTCTCATCAGACCTTACATGCCCCTCGCCCTCGAAATAGCCTTTCAGGAAATGCTTTTTCACGTTCAGCGGGCTCATGAGGATTTTTTCAGGGACCGCCTTGCCGGAGGATTTTTCCAATATTCCAGGCGCATTCTTCCTCAACATTTGCCCAAGTTCAACTCCGCTGACCCGCACCTCGGTGCTGCCTTGCTTTTCCTGGAATTGCGGCTCGACCCCGAACTGGGTGCGGCTTATGTGGGCAAAGTCCTCAAGCACTTCCCTGTCCACATTCGTGAACCTGATTTCAATTGTGGATTCCGATTCCCTAGAGTATCCCTCTGCACAGAAATACCCCATGAACCTTGCCACCTCTTCATTGAGGTACTCGGGCACTTTTATGTGCACGGCATTAGTATTCCCCCTCTGCACACCTTCAAGTTTCTGGAGACGGGTGCTTAATTCAAGTTTTCTCGGGACAGCGACAAAGTCGCCTGTGTTCAGGTATTTTGCCCTCACAGCCTTGATTTTTCCGTGGTAGGGTATGAAGAACGGGTGTGTGTGCGTGACTTTTATTTTTTTCCCGCTTTTCGTGGTTATTTCAAGCATTTCAACCGGCTTTCTCCTGAATGCGCGGACGACTTTGCCCATCCTCATTTTTCCGTTGCCGTCCATGAGCGGGATTGTCCCCTGCGCCGCGGAATAAACTCCGTCATCCAGCTTCACATTTTCCGATTTTGATAGGAACCCTTGCACGACTTCATCCATTCTCCGCGAAGTGCCATCCTCGAGAAGTATCTTTGTCTCGCCGGAAACGCACTTTGCCATTCCCGGGTCCCCTACAAGCAGCACGTGTATGTTCCCCCTCACCATCTGGTCGTTCGGCAGGTTTTTCTTCACTCCGCCAAAGAGCTGGAGCGCTATGGACTCTTTTACTATTTCATGCCCGTAAATGTGGGGCGCTATGCTCTGTATGAGCATATCGTAAACGTCATCGCGGCCAGCGAGCTTTTTTATTTCCTCTTCCTCTTCTGGCGAGATTTCGACTTCCTCGAACTCTTTTGCGGTCTCCTCGAGATGTAGTGCCTCGAGGTATCGGCCGTACACCACTTTTTTCTCCTTTGGAGGCATGAGGCGGAGCACTCCGGTGATTTTTGTCTTGTCGCCGGGGCTTATCTTGTTTACAAGGTCATCGCTTACGTAAATGTCAAGGTTTGTCGCCTGCTCGCTGCCTTTCAATAATTCGAGCGGCTCTTGTATCTGTATTTTCTGGTAATCCTCGAACTGGCTTGACTCCTCCTCTAAATTGAAGGTGCGGTTCTTGCACTCCGAGCAAAAGCTCGGGGTTTTTGTGAGGTTTTTTGTCTGCGGGATTTTGTATGCGGCCTCGCAGCGCGTGCATTTCCATGTGGCGTACTTTAGCTTTGGCAGAACGTCTGTTACCTGCCTCACAACGCCCTCCACGCAGATGAGTTTTCCTATATGCGAGGAACTGATGTCGCGGAGTATTGGCTGCCGCTCGTTTGGGAGGTTGAAAACCCTTATGTGCGGGGCGAATTCGCCTGCCTCGAGCCGCGGTATCTCGATTTTTTTTATGACTTCTTTTGCTATTTCGAGCCATTTGTCGGATTCTTCGAGAAGCGAATCCGCGAGCTCGTAGTCGTAGTGCTCTATTTCCTTGAAATCGACAAAAAGGCTCCTTTTCAATGGGTAATCGGAGACAAGGCGCTCTATTTCCTTCTTGTATTTCTCCTTGAAGAAGGAGTCGAATTTTTCGTTTGTGGCGTCGTTGCCAAGTACGGAATTTTCCAAGCCTTGCACCCTACAAATAACGTTTTTCCCGGCTTTTAATGGCCTTGAGGCCTCGTTGCCGGTGCGAACTTTTCCCTAGAATTTGCGTTTTGGGTATTGGCGTAGTTGGGGTTAATAAAATTCTTATTCAAATAGAAGGGAATGTTACTTAAGCAAACTGAATTAATTTTCCAGAGTTTAGTTTGCCTGATTGTGCGGAAAGCAAACTTTTTCTTCTAAACATTGCCCCACATGCCCTCTGCAGCGATTTTTTCCATTCAGTTCCCTTTAAATAAAATTTATGCCTATCTCTTAATTCATTATGCCTGCGAAAGAGAAGAAAAAGCCAGCGAAAGGGCGCAAAAGGCCCGTGAAGGGGAGCAAGAAGCCAGCTACTGGCAGGAAAGCGCTCTCAAAGGGAAGCAAGAAGTCCGTGCGAAAGGCCAGAGTGGCCGCAAAAATAAAACCCGTGCGGCCAGCGAAGGGAAACGGGGGGCTTGGCAAGGAATTTTCAGCAAAAAAGCCCCTTTCAGCCCAAGTTTTTGGGAAAAAAACTTTTTTACCAATAGTTTCTGCAACAAAAAGCCTCTCTCCGCCCGTTTCCGGCCCTGCTCCAAGATTTTATATCACAACCGCAATAGATTACCCAAACTCCGCCCCACATTTGGGCCATGCTTACGAAAAAACCGTGGCGGACTGCCTTGCACGCTATCACAGGCTAAAGGGCGAAGATGTTTTTTTCCTCACAGGCACAGATGAGCACGGCAAGAAGATAGCACAGGCGGCGCAGAAGGCCGGCAAAAAGCCGAAAGAGTTTGTGGATGGGCAGGTGGAGTCATTCAAAGGCCTCTGCTCTGCCTGGAACATTTCATACGACCGCTTCATCAGGACAACCGAGCCTCGCCACGAGGACATCTGCAGGGAAATTTTCGAAAAGGTGCAAAAAAAGGGCGACATTTACCTCGGCAAGTACGAAGGCCTCTACTGCACAGGCTGCGAGGCATTTTATTTGGAAAAGGATTTGTCGGGCGGCCTCTGCCCGGTGCACAAGGGGCCGGTTGAGGCTGTTAAGGAGGAGAGCTATTTTTTCCGCATGTCAAAATACCAACAGCATCTGCTCGATTTTTTCGAATCCAACCCGCAATTCATCTACCCTGTGCGCAGGAGGCAGGAAATCATAAACCGCGTAAAGGAAGGGCTTAAGGATTTGAGCGTTTCGCGCACCTCTTTCGAGTGGGGAATACCGCTAAGGCATGACGCGAAGCACGTGATTTATGTCTGGTTCGACGCCCTGCTGAATTACCTCTCCGGCGTTGATTACCCTTCCGCAACATTTGAAAAGTTCTGGCCAGCGGACATCCACGTCATTGGAAAGGACATATTATGGTTTCACGCCGTTATATTCCCAACGATGCTCTTCTCTGCAGGGCTGGAGCCGCCGAAAAAAATCTTCGTGCACGGCTTTATCAACGCGGCGAGCGGCGAGAAGCTTTCAAAGACAACCGGCAACATGATCGACCCCATTGCGCTAAGTTCGCAGTACGGTGCTGATGCAGTGCGCTATTACCTGCTCCGCGAAATCCCCCTCGGGGAGGACGGGAACTTTTCAGTCGAATCTTTAATTGAGCGGCACAACACAGAGCTTGCAGACGATTTGGGCAACCTCCTGAACAGGACGCTTTCCCTTTCCGAAAAAAAGCTTGGCTACACTGTCCCGGTCGCAAAAACCGATGAGGCGCTTGCAGGGCAGCTGAACCTTGGGAAAATAAACGGGTTCATGGGCCGCCTCGAGCCTCATGCCGCATTGCAGGAAATATTCTCCTTTGTCGCCGCGTGCAACAAGTACGTAAACGAGAAAAAGGTCTGGGCCCTCGAAGGGAAGGAAGCGGAGCAGGCCCTCTACTCGCTTCTCGATTCTCTAAGGGTTATCGCTATTCTGCTCTCGCCTTTCATGCCGCAGACATCGCAGAGGATTTGCACCCAGCTAAATTGCCCTCCCGGAAACATGAAGGGCGCGGAATTCAACCTGCTCGAACCCGGCGAAAAGCTCGGGCAGAAGGAAATACTTTTCAAAAAGCTTGAGCCCCTGAAAAAAGAGCAGGCGGCTGCGAGGGGAATTTTTGTTTCTGTTGAAAAAAGGCTTTCCGATTTGGGCCTCAATGTTTCCGCGGCCGTCGTTGAAGGGGTGAGCGTTAAAAAGAAGCACGAGGGCCTTGAGAGGAAAATCGACGAAACCTTGAAATCGCTCGACGTCCAAAAAATCTCCGCAAGCGATAGCGTGAGGGGCTACCTGGAACTCTATGACGCCCTCGGTGTCGCGAGGCAGAGGCATGCGATAGAGAACCTCGCGGAAATAGTGAAGAACTCGGGAAAAATCCCCACGATAAACACTGTCGTCGATTCCTACAACATTGTCTCGATTTCAAAAGGCCTAATAATCGGCGCCCATGACCTTGACAGGGTTTTTGGGAACGTGTCGGTGAAAATTGCCGATGGCTCCGAACTCTTCATTCCCCTAGGTTCTAGTGAAAAAATGCAGGTCCCGAAAGGGGAGTATGTTTTCGCCGATGACAAGCTCGTTTTGTGCAGGCTCGACACGAAGCAGGGGGAGCACACAAAAGTTACGGGCGCTACGAGGAACGTTTTCCTCTACGTTCAGGGCAACAAGCGCATTCCAAAGCAGGTTCTTGATGATGCGCTTGCGCAGGCGTGCGAAAATATAGTGAAGTACTGCGGCGGGAAGTGGAGGAAAATAGAAGTGAAGGCCGGGTAAGAAGTAACCGCGGTAACTTTAATTTAATTTTTTAGGATAGGCTTCATAACCCTGAAACAGTGAGACCTTTCTTTGTTATCTCCAAATCGTACCTTCCTCCAGGGGTGTCGGTCTGGCGCATCTTGCTGATTTCAACCGACCTCGCCCTCTTTTTGCCTATCGCGGTTGAAGTGAAAATTATTATGCCGTCGCAGAGGAATTCGGAAACCGTGTCGCGGCTGATGCCAAGCGCCCCTTCGACGCGCTCGCTTGTGAGCACCGCCGTCGCCTTTGCCTTGTTTATTGTGTTGAAGATTTTCTTTATCTTGAGCCTTGCAAGGGTTGACTGGTCTAGCAGCGCAGGTATTGAGAACGTGGATATGCGCTCCTTGAACTGCTCCTGTATTTCCTGGACCGATGCCGGGTTTGTCGTTATGGAATCGAGCGAATCGAGAATGATTAAATCATAGTGCGTGCTTTCTATTTCCTGTATTACTTTTTCGACTATCTGCGGGTTGGAGCTGTCGACTGTGAATATCTTGAGGTTTTTCATCCCCGAAACGTCCCAGCCGAAAAGCTTCATCTGCAAATCAAGGTCGCCTTCCCCCTGCTCGAGGTCGAGGTAGAGGCACTTCTTCCCCTGCTTTGCGTTGTTGAATGCCATCTGGGCGCAGAAGTTGCTCTTTCCCGAGCCCGGGGTCCCTGAAACAAGTATCAACGAGCCTTTGGGAAAACCGCCTTCAATGAGGCCGTCAAAACCCGGTATGTAAGTCGGTACCCTTTCCACGCTAACCATGAGTAGTATAATGCATTATGAAATATATAAAACCAGCCATTTTACTTCTGCCGCCTAACCTAAGCTAATTTTCTTCAGAAAACCCTGCCGGCGCTTGTGCAAAAATCATGATTGG
>CAYJWI010000009.1:0-47646 GCA_964373815.1 uncultured archaeon
ATAAGAAAGATAAATTAATTATTGATGATGCAGGATGGATACATCTTTCGGTTTCGAAAGATGACAGGTTAATACTTAATCCCTCAACAATGCGAATGTATAACACCTCAAACGGCAAGCTGATTTCCGATATCAAAGAAAAAGTAATTTCAAGCTTAATAGAAAATGGCTACAATCTGGACAAGAGGTTTCCTGGGCAGGCAGGTATGGGGACCTTCCCATTAGATGCTAGTTTTTCTCCAGATGGAAATGAGATAGTTTTGGATGGTGCAGTTGAGAAAAACGGCAAGTATGGAATAGTTCTATTCACCATAAATACAGATGGGAGTTCATTAAAAGAGGTTAGCGGATTAATTGAAGTTAACCCGGAATTCTCTAACAACAACAGCTACTCGCAATTAACACCTTTATGGAAATGATCTAAGGCAGATATAGTCAATTTAGCTTAATCGGTATTAGTTGCCCTCGAATACTGGAGTGGTTGATTTTTAATGCAATATTTTCGAAGGGAGAAAATTAGAGTTTGCTCCAGAGCGTTTTTTAGTTATACCTCAAAATGTTATAGAAGAATTGAAATGGAAAGAGGGGCAGGGATTAGAATTAGAAATTAAAGAAAATAAGCTGGTTGTCAAAAAAAGTTAACTTTTTGTTCAAAAATCCAGACGTTTACTTTACAGCTCACTTTTGGCTTGCGCCTCCATGCCCGGCCTTCGGTTATTGTTTGCCTAAAAAGTTGCCCCTCTTTGAGAGCTCCTTCTCCGCCCTCTCGAGCCTCTCGAAAGTGTCTGTTGTGAGCCAGAGCCCTTTGTGGATGAATGCTCCGAGTTTTCCCCGCCGCGCAAGCTCGGGAAAAAGAGTTTTTTCGATTAGATTGAATCCTTCTGGAAGATGCCCGAGCGCTTTTTTTTCAATCACGTATGCGCCGGTGTTCACGAGCCTGCCCGGCTCCTTTCCCTTCTCCGGCTTCTCTATGAACTCAAGTATCTTTTTTCCCTGCACTTTCGCGACGCCGAAGCCCGTGACATCGCTAACCTGTTTTAGCGCAATTGTTGTAAGGGCATTTTCTTGCAAGTGCGCCTCCGCCATTTTTCCGAGCTCGAAATTTGCGATGTTATCGCCGTTGAGCATGAAGAACTGCCCATCCAATATCTCCTCCGCCTCTTTCAGGGCGCCCCCCGTGCCGAGCGGCTCCTCCTCGACAGAGTAGACAATGCTGAGGCCGAATTTTTTTCCAGAGCCGAAGTGCGATTCAATCTTTTCGTGCAGATAGCCGGTTGCAATTATGGCTTCCCCGACCCCGTGCTTTGCGAGCAGCTCAATAGAGTATTCGAGGATCGGCTTTCCCGCGACTTTCACAAGCGGTTTTGGCAGGTTCTCCGTGAGGGGCCGCAGCCTCTCGCCTTTTCCTCCCGCTAGCACGAATGCCTGTTTTATGCCCATGAAGAGAATATGGGGGTTTGCAATTTAAAGATTGTTAGGGCTTTTTGCCGTTTAAGGAACGGCCCTGCCTGCAATCACCACAAGCTTGAATCTACCGGGACTTCTCTTGCCCCCTCTTCCACGAGCTTTTCAAGAATTTTTTCACTCCTTTTGTCTTCTGCCACTTGCCTACTGGCCAGTATTTCGTTGTGTTGCGCCCATGCCCTCTTGAAGTTTTCAGGGCCGTACCATTTCCCCACAAGCCCGGTGATTTGGGCTAGGCCCTGTTCCCTGTCCCCGAATTTGTTTAAGAGGAACAACCCTATTCCATCACCCACTTTGCGCCTGATTGTGCTCCTCATGATGATGGAGAATTGCTCGGACACATGCGCTATTCCGAGTCTGGTCACATAGGTGGTCGCACTTCCCTCACCCATCCATGCCCCCAAAAGGTCGAATTTTGGGCCGAGTTCAGCCCTCACTTCACGCACTGACGGCAGGTATCTGGTGCCTGGCATGACTCCCTGCCTTATTCTGGCTCTCCTGTGCATGACAGAAACACGGTCCCGGCAAATAAAAGCCTTTTCCTCAATGGCCACGCTATTTTTCTACATTAGCCCCGGAACTCTAGTAAACCCTTTTTCATGTATTGACGGCTTCCCATTTTAAGCAGTGGCTTAAGCCCATAAGCCCTTTTCCTTAAAGCGCCCTTGTACCAATCCAATTTAAAAGTCGTGACGCACCTTTTCCTTATACTTAATTCCAGCTTGTTTTACTTTTAAGTTCGGTTAATTTACAAAGGTCTTTAGAATGAGGATAGCGGTCATAGGAACTGGTTATGTCGGCCTCGTGGCCGGCGCGTGCCTCGCTGATTTGGGCAACGAGGTCATCTGCGCAGACATCGACGAAAAAAAGATTTCTTCGCTCAGGAAGGCGGAAATGCCGATTTACGAACCCGGGCTCGGGGAGATTGTGGAGCGCAACATTTCCGAGCAAAGGCTCTCCTTTACAACCGACACGGCAAAAGCCGTGAGGGATTCTGAAGTGGTTTTCATCGCGGTGGGCACCCCGCAGGGCTCTGATGGAGAGGCTGATTTGAAGTACGTGATGCAGGTCGCAAGAGAAATCGGCAAGAACGCGAATGGCCCTAAAATCATAGTGGACAAGAGCACTGTCCCCGTGGGCACTTCGATAAAAGTGAAAAAGCTCGCGCAGAAATTCACAAAGCACAATATTTCCGTTGTCTCGAACCCGGAGTTCTTGCGCGAAGGCTCTGCAGTGAAGGATTTTTTGGAGCCGGACAGGGTTGTTGTGGGCTCCGATGACCCGAAAGCCGCGCAAGCTGTAGCATCCCTCTACCGCCCCCTGAATTGCGAGGTACTGATGACGAGCCCGCAGAGCGCCGAGCTCATAAAATACGCATCCAACGCTTTCCTCGCGGCGAAGATTTCCTTCATAAACGAAATCGCAAACCTTTCGGAAAAAGTCGGCGCTGACGTGAAAGAAGTCGCGCTGGGCATGGGGCTTGACAAGAGGATTGGAAAGCACTTCCTCAATGCAGGGTGCGGCTATGGGGGCAGCTGTTTTCCGAAGGATGTGCAGGCGCTCATGAAAATTTCCAAAAATGCGGGCTATCGGTTCAGGATAATCGAGAAAGTAGAGGAAGTTAACGCGAAGCAGAAATTGGCGCCCTTCGAAAAGCTCTCCAAGGAGCTCGGCTCGCTGAATGGCCGCAGGATCGCCCTGCTCGGCCTTGCCTTCAAGCCCAACACTGATGACATGCGCGAGGCAAGTTCGATCCAGATTGTAAAAAAACTGCTCGCGGCAAAGGCGAAAGTGGTTGCGGTTGACCCTGTTGCGCAGAAGAATGCGCAAAAAATCTTCAAGGGGCTTGAGTATGCAATCTCCGCTTACGGTGCGGCAAAGGGAGCGGACGCGATAATTCTTGTTACGGAGTGGAATGAGTTCATGGACCTCGATTTCAAAAGGCTTGGCTCATTGATGAAAAGAAAGCTGATGGTTGACGGAAGGAATGCTTATGACAGGAAAAAACTTGAATCCCTCGGGTTCAAGTACTTGGGTATTGGGAGATGAAAAGATGGTGGTTGCAATCAGTGCTGTTAAGGCTTGCTTAGAATCCAAGTGTGCAGGGTTTTTGGGGATGGAAAATTTGGGGATGAAAAATTGAAGGCGCTAATACTCGCGGCCGGCTATGCCACCCGCCTCTGGCCGCTCACCAAGAACAAGCCCAAGCCTTTGCTTGAAATCAAGGGCAGGCCGATGATTGAGCACATAGTAAAGCACTTCACTGAAATAAGCGGAATTTCCGGGATTTATGTCGTCACGAACGAGAAGTTCGCGCACGATTTCGAGGACTGGGCATCCTCTTTTAAGTTCCCGATCCCGATAAAAATCATCAATGACATGACGACTTCGAATGAGGACCGCAAGGGCGCGATAGGGGACATGAAATATGTAATAGACGAGGCCAAGCTCGATGACGACCTGCTCGTGATTGCTGGGGACAACCTCTTCGAGTACAAACTCGCTGATTTCCACAAGTTCTTCCTCGAGAAAAAGAGCTCGGTGATAGCGTGCAAGGATTTGGGCAGCAAGGAGGAAGTGAAAGAGAAATTCGGCGTAGTGGAATTGGGCTCCGAGAGCCGCATTGTGGGCTTCCAGGAAAAGCCTGCAGAGCCAAAGACCACGCTTGCCGCAACCGCGTGCTACATTTTTACTGCAAAGGATTTGAAATCCGTGGAAAATTACATCGAGGCGGGCAACAAGCCCGACAATGCGGGCGATTTTGTCAAATGGCTCTCAAACCACAAGCCGGTTTATGCTTTCGTGTTCAGGGAAAAATGGTATGACATAGGAAGCTTTGAGAGCTTGGGAAAAGCGAGGGAGGAATATGATGGCTAAGCGCGGAGAGGAAAACGGCAGGATACTTGTCGCCGGCGGCGCTGGCTTTATTGGCTCGCACCTGTGCGACTACCTGATAGCAAAAGGCGAAGAAGTGGTGTGCGTTGATAATTTCATCACAGGCAGTGCCAAGAACATTTCAGGCCTCGAGGAAAACAAGAATTTTTCATTCATTAACAAGGACATCTCGGAGCCTTTTGATGCCAAGTTCCCGCTAAAGCAGGTTTACAACCTCGCATCCCCCGCTTCGCCAGTCGATTACCAGGAAAAGCCGCTCGAAACACTCGATGCCGGCTCTTCGGGCGTGAAAAACCTGCTCGAGCTCGCAAAATCCAAAAGCGCGTCTTACCTTTTCGCCTCCACTTCGGAAGTCTACGGCAATCCCCTGCAGCACCCGCAGAGGGAATCCTACTGGGGCAACGTGAACCCCATAGGCCCGCGCTCGTGCTATGACGAGGCAAAGAGGTTTGGCGAAGCCCTCTGCTCATCCTACCGGAACGTTTACGGCATGGACATAAAAATCGCGAGGATTTTCAACACTTACGGCCCGAGGATGAGAAAGGATGACGGCAGGGTTGTGCCAAATTTCATCGAGCAGGCATTGCACAGTGAGCCCATCACGGTTTATGGCAAGGGCCTGCAGACGCGCAGCTTCTGCTATGTAAGCGACATGGTCGAAGGCCTCTACAGGCTCATGAATTCGAAAGAGCAGGGGCCCATCAACCTCGGCAACCCGAATGAAATCACGATACTCGAGCTCGCAAAAATAATAATCAGGCTAACTTCGAGCCCTTCAAAAATAGAGCACAGGGGGCTGCCTGCAGATGACCCGGAGAGGAGGCTTCCTGACATTTCACTTGCGATTGGGAAGCTTTCCTGGAAGCCGCTTGTATCAACCGAGCAGGGGCTTGCGAAAACAATTTCCTCATTCAGATAAATGCTTCAGGTGAAAGTGCGCTTTTTTTGGGGTTTTTGGGCGGATTTTTTTGAACCAATCAATTAAAGAATCCGGAAAACAAAATTGTGTAAAGGCACCGCTTTTTGCGTGCGTTTTTTTGGTGGAACAATGAAAATCCTCGTCACCGGCTGCGCCGGCTTTATAGGCAGCAACCTCTCAAAGAGGCTTGTGCGCGAAGGCATAAGTGTTGTGGGGGTTGACAACCTCACGAAAAACTATGATGTGGGGCTCAAAAAAAGCAACATTGCCCCCATAATGAAGAGCAGGCTATTCAAATTCCTCAAGGCCGACATAAATGATGGGAAGCTTTACAAAAAGCTCGCGAAAATGAAAATTACAAACATCGTCCATCTTGCGGCGCTCACGGGGGTGCGCAAATCAACAGAACAGCCGGATGAGTACCTGCGGACGAACATTTCAGGCACGCTCAAGGTCCTCGAGTTCGCAAAGGGCATGAAAGCGCCGTGTGTCCTTGCCTCGACTTCGAGCGTTTATGGCACAAACAGGCTCCCATTCAGCGAGCAGCAGCCCACGCAAACCCCGCTAAGCATATACGCTGCCTCGAAGATAGGCATGGAGTCATTGGCATATTCTTTCCACAGCCTCCACAATCTTCCGATAACAATGCTCCGCTTCTTCACGGTTTACGGCCCCGGCGGTAGGCCTGACATGGCTGTATACAAGTTTGCAAAGCTGATTTCCGAAGGCAAGCCTATAGAGGTTTTTGGTGATGGCTCTGCAAAGAGGGACTTCACTTTCGTTTCGGATGTCGAGGACGCAATAATTCTCTGCCTGCAAAGAAAGGCGGGCTGCGAGGCCTTCAATGTCGGGAATTCCGATTCGAGGAGCATAATGCAGCTCATTCTCTTGCTAGAAAATGCCCTTGGCAGGAGGACGAAAATCCGCTTTGTCCCGGCAAAGAAGGAAGACGTGGGGCAGACTCTCGCAGACCTCTCAAAGGCAAGGAGGGTCCTTGGCTATGCCCCCAAAGTCAAGCTTGAAAACGGGGTAAAGCTTTTTGCCGAATGGTTTGGCTCAAGGGGCAAGCTTTTTTAATATCGGTTCCCTTAATGGTTTTGCTTTATGAAACTCGTAGTCACAATCCCGGCTTACAACGAAGAAAGGACGATTGCGAAAGTGATAAGGGAGATACCGAAAAAAATCCCCGGCATCACTCTCATAAAAGTCCTTGTGATAGATGACGGCTCGTCTGACTCGACTTCGGCGCAGGCGAGAAAGAGCGGCGCGCGCGTGATAAGGAACACTGTGAATTCCGGTCTTGCGTTTTCGTTCTCCCGCGGCCTCAAGGAAGCCGTTGAAATGGGCGCTGACATAATAGTCAACACCGATGCAGATTTCCAGTACAACCAGAAGCAGATACCATCCCTTGTCGCACCAATACTGAAAGGCGAGAGCGACATAGTTTTGGGCTCGCGTTTCCTCGGAAAAATCGAGTACATGCCACTGCAAAAAAAATTAGGCAACATGGCAGTCTCCTTCCTGATGCGCCTTCTTACCGGCCTTCCGCTCACAGACACCCAGACCGGCTTCAGGGCGTTCTCGCGCGAGGCCGCCTTGCGGATAAATGTTTTTTCGGATTACACCTACACGCAGGAGACTATCCTCGAAGCGCGCGAGAAAAAGCTCTCAATTATAGAAGTGCCAGCGGATTTTCGGAAGAGGGCAGACTCCTCAAGGCTCATTTCCGGGGTATTCGATTACGCGATTAAGGCGGGCTTTACAATCGTTGAAACTTACATCAGTTACAAGCCTTTCAAGTTTTTCTTCACCGCAGGCTCCTTGCTCTTCCTGCTCGGTTTTCTTTTCGGCTTGAGGGTGCTCGCGCATTATTTTAGCACAGGCGCGGTCTCGCCCTTCATCCCGACAGCAATACTCTCGGCCCTGCTCATAATTTTCGGCTTCCAGGTGATGCTTACCGGAATTCTCGCCGAGCTGATAAAGAGGAACAGGAAAGTGCAAGAAGAGCTCCTCTACCACCAGAAGAAGGCTTCTGGAAAATCCGGCGGGGCGGCATAAACCCAAAAGGGCCTTGTGATGAAACTTTCAGGCAAAACAATTGCAGCCTTTCTCGGCCTTGCTATTTTTCTTTTCATACTCTCGCGAATCGACCTTGCAGAGGTTTCCAAAATACTTTCAGGGCTAGAGCCGTCATATTACGCGCTCTCGCTCGCACTGCTTGTGGCGCTGCTTTTCCTAAAGGGGGTGAAGTGGAAACTCGTTCTCCAATCCCAGGGCAAGGACCTGCCGCTTTTAGAATCCGTGCGCCTCTACCTGATAGGCCTTTTTGTGAGCAATGTAACTCCCGGAAAGATAGGGGACTTTTCGAAAGCGCTCTACCTGAAGCAAAAAATTGGCATTCCTGCGGGCATCGCATCGGTGCTGGTCGACAGGGCAATGGATGTGTGCATACTCGTGCTCTTCAGCATGGCCTCGGTTTTCTGGTTCGCCTCGGTTTACAACGTGGTTGTTTTCCCGCCCTCCGCAATCCTTCTGATAGGGCTGGTTTTCGCGGCGGGGATTTTTCTCCTGATAAAGGAGCAGTACCTCAAGGCCATTTTGCGCCCGCTCTTCCATTTCATTGTTCCCAAAAAATACCAATCCAGTGTTTCGCTCGGTTTTTCCGGAGTTTATTCCTCGCTGCGTGAAATAAAGAAGAGGCCGCTAAAGCTCGCCGCCTCGGTTCTCACAGGCCTTTGCATATGGGTTCTGGGCGGAGTGGTGTTCTATTCCCTCTCCCTCTCGCTCTCCCTCAACGCGCCTTTCGAAATAATGCTCATGATTTTCCCGATAATCTCGCTCGCTGACCTGGTCCCAATAAGCTTTTCAGGGCTTGGCACAAGGGATGCGGTCATGATTTTCCTCTTCTCGCTTTTCTCGCTCAGCGCTGAAAGTGCCGTCGCGCTCGCATTGATAGTTTTTTTCACTGGCTACGTGCTGGTTTCATTCGCCGGTTTCCTTTTTTTCCTCGCAGACCCTGTGAAGCTCGACTCGATTTTCGGTTGAGGAGCCCTCCACACACCGCCCAAAAAGGCTTCTGGCCGCAGCATTCAGGGCGGTTTGTAGAGCTCGAGGAATTCTTCCGCGACTTGCTTCCATTCCTTTAGCCCTTTGGCATCAGGCCTTGACCCAGACGGGTTTGAAACAGCTTGCAGTATTTTCCGGGAAACTTCCTGCTTGTCAGCGGGGTTTTCCACGCCGATGCACTTGTTGTTTTCCACGTACTCGGAGAGCACGCCCTTGTTGTAGAGTATCACGGGCACCCCTGCGCAGATGGCTTCAGGCACCACAAGCGGGTTGGCCTCGATGCTGCTGAGGAAAACGAACGCGCTGGATCCCTTTATTTTCCTTATGAACTCCGCCCTCCTGGAGAATGGTATGGTGCCTGGGAAATCAACTTTTTCCCCCACCCCGAGGCGCGAGCAGAGGGCTTCGAGCCTTTCCCGGAAAGGCCCATGCCCTAGTATGACAAGTTTGAGCCCGGGCTTTTCCTCGAGCGCCTGCGCAAACCCTGCTATGACGTGCTGGAAACCCTTGTGCTCGACAAGCCTTCCGGCGGAAATGATGTAATCCCCCTTCCTGCGGGATTTCACCCCGGAAACTTTCACTTTGGAAATTTCTTTTTTGTCAACCCCGTTGCGCACTAGCGCGAATTTTTTCTCCGGGATGAGGAAGAGCGCCTTCTTCATGTTCCGCATTTCCTCTTCCGAGGCGCATGCAAGCACATCAATCCTTCCAGAAAGCAGGTTAACGAGGATGTCGAAAGGGATTGTGAGCGCTTTGCGGACAAGCGAGGTGCTGCCTGTGCGGTTCGCGAACACCACAAGCCTCTGCCCATTTTTTTTCGCGAGCAGCGCTGCAATGAGGGTTAGGTTGTTGTAGCCGTTGCAGTGGATCACGCCAGCCCCGCTTTTGCCGAGGCTGGAAAAAAGCGCCGGCGAGAAAAAATAATTGTTCTGCGGCGCAAAGGCGGGGTGCTCCTTTACAATGACTCCTTGCACTTTCCCGCTTTTCGGTTCAGGCGAGGTGCAGAATATCTCGGCCATGTGGCCTTTGCGGCTGTATTCGACTGCAAGCCGCAGGCTAACCTCCTCAAGGCCAGTGTAGCTGTTTCTAGGCGTTGCCGGGCAGACGAGCGCTATCTTCATTTCTTGCCCCCTCCGTGCTTTGCCCTTGCCAGGAACAAAAGCGCAATCAGGCCCACAATGGCGTAATTTATCACGGTGCTTATGACCGATGCCGCAAAAGACTTTTCAGCAGGGATGCCTATCTGCAGGCAGAGGAACGCATAGCTCGCCTCTTTTATCCCAAGGCCCCCGGCGGTGATTGGCACAAGGGAAAATATGGTGGAGGCTGCGGTGATTAGCATTATGTCAATTAGCCCTGATTTGACCCCTGCACCCTCAAAGAGCAGCACGAACGCAAGCGACTGCATGCCGAGCTTTAGGATTGTGATAAGCAGGTTTGCCGCGAGCCTCTTCTTCTCGCGCCTGAAGAAATGGCCAATCGCTTCAGTGAAGCCTGAAAAAAGTCCTTTCATTTTTTCAGGCAAAAAGCCCTTTATGGTCTCCTTCCCCGTCTCGGTGAAGAGAAGGAAAAGCCCCGCAGCCCAGAGGCCGCCCAGTGAAAAGAACACGACGGCAAAGTCCTGCTTCCCGAGGAATAGCACCACTGCGACCGCGCCTAGCAGCGAGAGGACCGCGAAAGTTATGAGCTTGTCAATCACGATGATGGCCGCGCTCTCCCCTGCAGGGATTTTCTTGCGCAGAAGGTAGCTGAGCGAAAAGTCGCCTATTTTTCCAGGGAGCAGGGAGCCTACGGCCCAGCTGTATGAGAATTCCCTGAAAAATTCCAAAAAGCCTATGCTGCTGCGCGCATCGAATAGTATTTTCAGGTTAAGGCCGCTAAGGAATAGCAATGCGAGGAAAATGGCGGCAACCGGGATGAGGTAGAGGGTGTCAAAGCCTGTAAATGAGGCCGCGGCCTTTTCAGGCCCTATGAAATAAACCAGGGCGGCTATTATGAGCAGGCCTGCAGAGAGTTTTGCAAGGCTTGCGAAGTCGGTTTTCATGCTTTTTTCGCCAGATAGATGATAGTGCCGCCCGAGTTATATATTTCTTCTAGTTCAAGCCTTGGGTCCACGCTCCCGAGCTTTTTCTCGTTTTCCCCGTAAAAAACGTACCTTATCGCGTTTTCGGAAATCAGGGCCCTTTTGAACTCAATGCTTGCGCCCTCGGAGTAGAACTTTGCTACCTTTTCCTGCTTTTCCTTGTAATGCGCTGTCTCTGTCCAGTGGCCGAGAAAAACTTTGTCGGGTGCGATGTATGGGAGGTTGTTCCCTGTTTTGTAGGATGAGAGCACGTTCCCTTTCGCCTCTTTTGCAAGAAATTTCATTGCAGAGAAATCCGCTTCGCTTATGTAAGGGCCTGACTGGAACTGCGGGTTTTGCACGTCAGAGGCCTTGTTTGCCAATATGAATGGTGCGGAGAGGCAGAGCAGCACAACCGCCCCTGCAACAATCAATCTCTGGGGCGTTTTCCATTTTTCGGAAAGCGCATTGCATAGCCTGAATAGCCCGAAAGATGCAAGGGTTGCAATGGGCACATGGAGCGCGAACATGAGCTTTACGCCTTTCTGCGGGTTTATTGCCGCGATGAATGCTCCAGCAACCCATGCGAGCAGAAATGCCTTCGCAAAATTGCTTTTGATTTCAAGCTTTCTTAGCCCGAAGAGCGCGAGCGGTATGAGCAGCCCATATCCTACAAGGAAGAATGGGAGCGGCTCTCCCCTCTCCCATGCCATGTATGCCTTGAAGCTCTCCGAGTACGCAAAGTCGTGCATCGCGAAAAAAATGTACGCAAGAACGAGCGCACTGGAAGCCAAAAAAGGCAGAAGCGTTTTAACTTGGGCAATCGCCTTTGCCACTGATTTCTCCGTGAAAAAAGTGGCAAGAGGCAGCAGCGCGAGCGCGAGGGAAAAAACCGCGATGGATGCCGGGTGCACGAAGAATATGAGCGCGTGCATCGCGACAGCTACGATGATGAATTTTACATCCCTTGTTTCCGAGTGTTTTTTGAGGCAGATGAAGATGAGCAGGAAAAGCGCGTACGCGATGTACGGAAGGGGAAATGTGAGCTGGCCGAAAGTGCTATACCCCAAAGAATAGTTGATGTCGTGCGAGCGCAGCCTCAGCAGCCCCTGGTCAAGGAGCCCGAATGCAATCACCAGCCAGCCAAGCCCTCCGCCGAAAGTTATTATGAGAAAAGAGACAAGCCTCTCGCTCTCCCTTGAAAAGAAATTCCCGAGGGCCTTCCACAATATGAGCAGGAACGCTATTACCACAAAAAAGCGCCCGATAAGGAAAACCATGGGCACTGAAATTCCAGTAAGCCATCCGATTGCCCCCAGCAGTGAAAAATAGAGGAAGACATACACTCCTGCCTGCGGCTCTGTTGTGAACCTGTTTTCCATCAAAATTCTGGGCTGCTCCGATGCCTGCTTTATGTAAGAGGCGTAGAGGTGGAAATCGTCCTGCCAGTCAAAGCCGGTGAAGGCATACCCCGGCGGCTGCGAGAAATACCCCGAAATGGCGGGAATTGAGACAAGCACCGCGGCAATGATTGCTATTCCAATGGCGAGCTTTCCATTGGTTTTGTTATCGCCAGCATCGCGGCTCTGCCATGGCAAGGCATCCGCGGCCCCGGGCGGGGGGCGTGCTTGCGTCCATGCGCCATTGCGGCTTTGCATACATCAAACCCCCCTCAATCCCTTAAATTAGCTTCCGGTGCCTGGCACGGTTTTTATGGTTTTTGCCTTCCAAGTGCTTAGGTTTGCCCATGAAAGTTTCCCTGGTTGTACTCACGCTAAACGAGCTCCCCGGCTTCAAGGCCATGATGCCGAGGGTTAAGCGGAAGTGGGTTGGTGAAATAATTGTAATTGATGGCGGCTCGACCGACGGGACAGCCGAGTACGCCAGGAAAAAAGGGTACAAAGTTTTCAGCCAGAAGAACAAGGGCAGGGGCGAGGCATTCAGGGCAGGCCTTGAAAAGTCCTCGGGGGACGTGGTGATTTACTTCAGCCCCGACGGAAACGAGGAGCCGGAGGACATCCCCAACCTTATTTCGAAAATGAAGGAAGGAAATGA
This sequence comes from uncultured archaeon, assembly GCA_964373815.1. Classification (GTDB taxonomy): domain Archaea; phylum Iainarchaeota; class Iainarchaeia; order Iainarchaeales; family Iainarchaeaceae; genus UBA10205. Next base: position 12,462 of record CAYJWI010000009.1, read on the forward strand.
CATGGCCATCGCCTCGCGTTTCGGTCCCTTCTCAAAAAGCCACGACGCCACTTTTGTGAGAAGGCTTGGGAACAATTTTTTCACAGGCCTCATAAACCTGCTCTTCGGCCTTCACCTAACAGATGCCGTGAACGGCTTTCGGGCGATAACAAGGAAGGCCATGAAAGCCATCGGCACTGATGCTGTGCATTTCGAAATAGAGATACAGATGACCATGCGGTGCGCGAGGAAAGGCATGCGGATTGCCGAAATCCCAACCATTGAGAACAAGAGGGTTTTCGGTGAAGGCAAGCTGAGCACGCTGGTTGACGGTTCGAGGTATTTAAAAATGATTGTTTCGGAATACTTGGGGAAGGTCTAGATGGGGGGCAGGGACGTTTTGCTTTTGGGCCAAAAGGCCGGTGCAGGGCCTTGCGGGTTTGTGTGATGTGGAATGAGGGGCAAGAGCGTGTGCATTGTGGGAACCGGCTATGTCGGCCTCACCCTCGGCGCGGTGCTAGCCGACAACGGCTTTAGCGTGCACTCGGTTGAAATAAACCGCAAGGTTGTCGATTCGCTCAACGCCGGCGAGCCGCATTTCCACGAGAAGGGGCTCAAGGGCCTAATGAAGAAAAACATAGGCAAGGCGCTTTTTTTCTCCGAATCATATCCGGATGAGCCTGCTGACATTTACATAATCTGTGTGAGCACCCCGGTGGACACGAAAGGCAAGCCAATGCTTGACTACATTGTTTCAGCCTCGCAAGCCGTCTCGAAGCACCTCAAGGATGGGAGCCTCGTAATACTTAGGAGCACAATCCCTGTCGGCACTTCGAGGGGCCTTGTAGAGCCAATTCTCGGCAAGTCTGGCAAAAAGTACCTGCTCTCATTCTGCCCGGAGAGGACTGTCGAGGGCAAGGCAATAAGGGAGCTCACCGAGCTGCCGCAGATAATCGGGGGGCTTGACGAGGAGAGCGTTAAGGCTTCCGCGAATTTTTTCCGCAGGATTACCCCGACGACGATAGAGGTTTCCTCGCTCGAGGCTGCGGAGATGATAAAGCTTTTGAACAACTCCTACCGCGACCTGGTCTTTGCCTACGCGAACGAGGTGGCCCTGATTTGCGAAAAGCTCTCGATCAACGCCTTCGAGGTCATAAGGGCGGCGAACCTTGGCTATGAGCGCTCCAACATACCAATCCCTGGGTTTGTTGGCGGGGCGTGCCTCGAAAAGGACCCATACATACTATCCGACATAGCCGAACAGAAGGGCTTCGAGCCTCGGCTCGTGAAGGGTGCAAGGATGATTAACGAGTCCCTGCCAAGGCATGTCGCTTCGAGGATACATTCAAAGCTTGCCGCCCTCAAAAAAAACAAGGAGTCAAAGATATTCGTGCTCGGTTTCGGTTTCAAGGGCAGGCCGGAGACGGATGATGTCAGGGGCTCGCCCACAATTGACCTCGTAAACGGGCTGCGCGAACTTGGCTACAAGAACATTTTCGGCTTCGACCCAGTGGTGAAAAATGAAGTGATAGCCTCCATCGGCCCAACACCGATGGATTTGGAGGAAGGGTTCAAGGGCGCGGACTGCGCCGTGTTCGCGAACAACCATTCCTTCTTCTCCGGAATGGAAATAGAGCTGTTCATAGGCATGATGGCAAAGCCCGCGGTCTTCTTCGACTGCTGGCAGCTCTTCTCGCCTGCTGCGATTATGCGCAAGGAAATCTCTTACGGCGGGATAGGCTTTGAGTAAGGCGCTCATAACCGGCGGAATGGGCTTTATAGGCCTCAACCTTGCAAGAAAGCTCGCCTCATCCGGCGTGCAAGTGGAACTTTGCGACAACCTCTTCAGGGCGCCGAAAGACGAATTCGCAAAGCAAGTCCTTGAAAACAGGAACGTCCACTTCATCAAGGCAGATCTGTCAAATGAATCCTCTTTTTCAAGGCTTGGCAAGTATGACTTCGTTTACCATTTGGCGGCCATAAACGGCACTAAATACTTTTACGAAATCCCGGACAGGGTGCTGCGCACAAACATCCTGCTCTGCCTCAACCTCCTTGACTGGTTCAAGGATTCAAAGAAAGGGAAAATACTTTTCTCATCCTCCTCTGAAACCTACGCCGGCACCGTCGAGAAGTTTTCGGGAAAAGTCCCGACCCCCGAAGGCATAGAGCTCTGCATTGATGACCCTTACAATGCGCGCTGGAGCTATGGCGGGAGCAAGATTGCGGGCGAACTCCTTTTCATAAATTACGCGAGGATGCACAAGTTCCCGATGAGCATAATCCGCTACCACAATGTCTACGGCCCGAGGATGGGCTTCGAGCACGTGATACCGCAATTCATCCAGAGGGTCCACGCGAAGGAAAACCCTTTCAGGGTTTTCGGAGCAAGGAATACGCGCGCATTCTGCTACATCGATGATGCGGTTGAGGCCACGCAACTCGTAATGGAATCAGCGAAAACAAATTTCGGCACTTTCAACATAGGCAACAGTTCCGAAGAAGTTTCCATAATGGAACTCGCGAAAAAGCTTTTCGCAATCGCTCGGTATGGTGCAAAAATAACGGAGCAGCCTTCGCCAGAGGGGAGCGTTTCGAGAAGATGCCCTGACATGTCGAAGACAGAGGCGGCTGTGGGCTACTTCCCAAAGGTCGCCCTTGTGCAGGGCCTTGAAAAGACATTTAACTGGTATTGGGATTACTACAATAAAACCCCCGCCGCGAAGAATATGGGGGAGTGATTCGATGCCAAACCCGCTTGCAGAGATAAAAAAAATAGGCGCAAGGGGATTCCTTGACAGCCCAGCCGCGAAATCCGGGAAGGAGTGATTCGATGCCAAATCCGCTTGCACAAGTAAAAAAAATCGCCGCGAAGGAATTCGCGAAAAAGAGAAAGCCGTTCATACCCGGCAAGTCCAAGGTCACTGTTGGCTGGCCGGTGATGGGCGAAAACGAAGTCGCCTCAGTGTTAGGCTCCTTGCTCGAGCTCAGGATTTCGCAGGGGGAAAAAGTGAGGCAGTTCGAGCAGGCTTATGCAAAAGAAATAGGCATGGGGAACGCAATCGCGGTGAATTCCGGCTCCTCTGCAAACCTCGTGGCCCTAGATTCCCTGCTCCAGTCAGGCAGGGTAAGGAAAGGCTCCGAAGTCATAGTGCCTGCCGCGACATTTACTACAGTGGCATCCCCAATACTCCAGCTCGGGCTTGTCCCGGTTTTCGTGGATGCAGAGCAGGATTCCTACAACATCGACCCAAAGGAGATTGAAAGCGCAATCAGCCCGCATACCGGGCTCATAATGCCCGTGCATTCCCTCGGCAACCCAGCAAAAATGCCTGAAATAATGGAAATCGCGCAGAAAAATTCCCTTCCTGTGCTCGAGGACTGCTGCGAGAGCCACGGGGCAACGATAGGGGGAAAAAGCGTGGGCAGCTTCGGCGATGCCTCCACTTTGAGCTTTTTTGTCGCGCACAACATCACAACCGGCGAAGGGGGCATGATATTCTGCAAGGATTCCGAACTTGCAGACATGTGCAGGTCCGTAAGGGAATTCGGCAGGCGGCTCGATTTTTCGCAGAGGTTCCCTTTTGTAAATGAGCGGCTAGGCGAGTATGACGTGCGCTATGTTTTCGACAGGCTCGGTTACAACGTGCGCATGACCGACATAGAGGCATCCATCGGCCTTGAGCAACTAAAGAAGCTCCCAGGCTTCAACAGGCAGAGGATAAGGAATGCCGCTTACCTGTCGAAAGCGCTTTCCGGTTTTGGTTCCTTCCAGCTCCCGCAAGTGAGGGAAGGGACAGTGCATTCCTTTTATGGTTTCCCGATAATGGTAGAGGACAGTGCCACTTTCACGAGAAGGGGTCTTGTAGACTTTCTCGAGAAGAACCACATTGAAACAAGGCCATTCATGGGCGGGAACCTCGCAATCCAGCCTGCGTTTTCAAATGCGGGGATAAAAGTCCACGGCAGCCTGCCTGTCTCGAACAAGATAGCAAAGGACGCGTTCTTCATCGGCTGCCATCCGGGGATAGGCAAGAGCGAACTCGAATACGTGGCTGGGAAGTTCGAAGAATTCATGAAGAAGCATTAATGCTAAAGCAAGCCAAGAAAGTTTTTCGGCGTTTTCCGTTGTTTGCCAAATTGCAGGCCCTGAAAATTTACCTGGTTATTTTCATGGCCCGCTAAACATTTCATTTTCCGCTCTTTTCCAGCCATTCGATTGTCTGCATGAGCCCGCTGTCAAGGCTTGTCTTGGCCCTGAACCCTAGCAGCTTCTCCGCCTTCGAGGTGTCGCAGACTCGCCTCATGCTCCCGGGGTTTGACTTCATGTCCTTTTCAATCGAAACCTTCTTTCCCATCAATCCTGCGATTTTCTGCGCAAGCTCAATTATTTTAACCGAGTCCCTTGTGCCAATGTTAACCGGGTCGGCGTTGGGGTGCTTTTCTGCAAGCAGCAGCAGGCTCTCGCAGAGGTCCTTGACGAAAATAAAGCTCCTCTCCTGCTCCCCGGAGCCATAAACCCTCACTTTTCCGCCATGCTTTACCTGGTTTATTATGGAAGGTATCACGTGGGATTTCACGGGGTCGAAGACGTCCCTTGGCCCGTAAACATTGAACGGCCTCGCAATCCCGACCTTGAGCCCGAACTCGTTCTTGTAGGACATCGCAAGCAGCTCGTCAAAGCGCTTGCTCCACGCGTACCCGAACTTCGCCCTGTCAGGCTCGCCCTCAAAGCCCATTTCCTCCCTCATCGGCCTCTCAGAGTTGTCTGGGTAAACGCACGCCGAACTCATTATTACCCCGCGCTCCGTCGAGGACTTGCGCATGGCCTCGAGCACATTTGAAGTCATAAGGCTGTTCTCCCTTAGCATGGTCGCAGGGTGCTCGATGTTGAACTTCACGCCTCCAACGATTGCCGCGAGGTGGAATACAACGTCAGTTCCTTCGATGACTTTCATGCAGTCCTGCTCCTTGCGCAGGTCGCACCTCACTATCTCCACTTTTCCGGCAAGCTGCGAGAGGTTCTCCCCGGCCTTTCTTTCGCCGTTGCCGGTGCACGTTACAATCACTTTTGCGCCATCCACTGAAAGCAGGCCGGCCAAATGGCTACCTATGAAGCCAGCGCCTCCCGTAATCAGGACTTTTTTCCCTTTCCAAAAAACCATGCTAATAACCATTCTCGCTGTTCCGTTAATAAAAATCTAACTTTCCAGCCTATCTTGTTTTTGGTTCAACTGCACGGTTATGCTTTTAATAAGTGCCTGGCCTTTTTCTATGCTTTTTTATGGAAACAAAGCTCCACCTCTGCTGCGGGCACGAACTGCTCGATGGCTATGTAAACGTAGATTCGATTGATTTCGGGCAGGAAGTGGTTGCCGACCTCAACAAGCCGTGGAAATTCGCAAAACCCGGCTCGGTTGACTATATTTTCATAAAGGATGGCCTCGAGCACCTAGACAGCTTGCATCTTTCCTCTCTGAATGCTCACGCGCCCTCAAGGCCGGCGGAAGGGCACAGATAAGGGTCCCGCACTTCAAGTGCCCCTCTGCCTACCGCATCACCCACACTCATTTTTTCTCCTGGAGCATGTTCGACGTTTTTCCAGAGCCGCACGACCCCGTGCAGGGCTTAAAGGTCGTTTCCAACAGGCTTGTTGTCGAGCCGAAATTCTTCCCATTCACACTGCTGAACATTTGCGCAAACATAATGCCGCGCTTCTGGGAGAAGCTGTTCTATTGCTCCGGCATAGTGGTGGTGCTCGAGAAAGCACCAAACCCAATAAATAAGGGTTAATGGCTATTATTCTTGATGCCTGATTCAATAACCATGCTCGGCACCCTGCCGCCGATAAAAGGCGTGAGCGATTACTGCATAGAGCAGACAAGAGAGCTTGCAAAAAAAACCAAAATACGCTTCTTCAACTTCTCAGCAATTTACCCCGAATCCCTCTACCCCGGAGGCGGGACAAAGGAGCATGACAATGTTTTCAGCGCAGCGCAAAGCCGCAACATCGAAGTGATAAATTCCCTCTCCTGGTACAACCCCTTTGGATGGGTAATCGCCGGCATGCGCACCGAGGGGAAAATCCTGCACTTCCACTGGTGGACATCCTGGCTCTTCCCTGTTTTTTTCACAATCGCCTCAGTTGCGAAAATGCGGGGCAAAAAACTCGTATGCACTATCCACAACGTAGTGGGCCACGACTCCGGCCCGCTTGCAAGGCCACTCTCATCGCTAATGTTCCTTTTGCCCGACATTTTCATTGTGCACACGCGCAGCAACAAGGCACAGCTTGAAACCTTCTTCAATGTGCCTTCCGCGAAAATAAGGGTCGTGCCGCACGGGATTTACAATTTTTACCGCGACAGGGAAGTGCCCCAATTTGCCGCGAGAAAAAAGCTCGGCATCCCGCCGAAGGCAAAGGTTCTGCTTTTCTTTGGCAACATACGCCCCTACAAGGGGATTGATGAACTGCTCCCGGCTTTCATTTCGGCGAGGGAAAAAATCCGGGGGCTTTTCCTGATTGTCGCGGGCAAGCCATGGAACAGCGGGCTCGGTAACCAGATTTCCGAAGGGCTCGCGCGGGTGAAGGAAAAAAAACTCGCGCTCGGCTACATCGCTTCTTCCGAAATAAAATATTATTTCTCCGCCGCCGACGCAATCGTGCTCCCTTACAAGGATTTTGCCGCCCAGAGCGGGCCCGGGAACATCGCGCTCGCTTTCGAAAAGCCCCTCATAGTTTCGGATGCAGGCGGGCTTGCCGAGCTCGTGCTGGACAAGAGGGTTGTTTTCAGGGCTGGGGATGCGAAGGGGCTTGAAGAGAAAATTTTGCTCATTTTCTCCCGCAAAGGCCTTCTTGCCAAGCTTTCGGGGGATTCGGCACGGTTGCGGGAGAAATTCTCATGGAAAAACATCTGCGCCGAAACCTTGAAGATTTATAATGAATTAGCCACATAAAAATGGTTCATGGCTGTTTTCAGGAGCAGGGCGCCTGTGCGCATAAGCTTTGCAGGCGGAGGCACAGACGTCTCCCCATACCCGGAGGAGAAGGGCGGGTGCGTTCTTAGCGCTACAATAAACAAGTACTCCTTCACTTCCCTTAGCCTTTTGGATTCCCGGCACATAAAAATGAAGAGCCATGGTTCGCGCGAACTTATACTAAACTCCGTAGAGGAAGCCGTGCTTGACGGAAACTTCGACCTCGCAAAGAGCGTGATAATGGAAATGCGGCCCGAGAGGGGGCTCGAGCTTTTTTTCAGAAATGACGTCCCGCCGCGCAGCGGGCTTGGCTCCTCCGCAGCGGGGTTCGTCTCCCTGCTCGGTGCATTCACCTCCGCTTTCGGGAAAAAGGTTTCAAAGGATGAAATCGCGCAAATGGCATTCGAGCTCGAGAGGAACCGCCTGCACGTGAAGGGCGGAAAGCAGGACCAATACGCCTCCGCTTTCGGCGGCCTGAACTTCATCGAGTTCAAGGGAAAGAAAGTGAAGGTGAACCCGCTCAATGCCTCCAAGGCCACCATAAGCGAGCTGGAAAAAAACCTCGTGCTCGTCTTCACCCAGGAGCGCTCAAGGCACGGCACGGACATAATCGCTGACCAGACAAAATCCTACGTTGAAAGGGATGAGGGCGTTTCCTTTGCGCTCGACTCCGCGAAACAAATCGCAATTGAAATGAAAGGCTGCCTCAAGAAGGGGGATTTGGAGCAGTTCGGGGAGCTGCTCGCACGCGGCTGGGCGGAAAAAAAGAAATACAGCCCGCACATCTCAAATCCCTTCATCGACCGGCTCTACAGCGGGGCCATTTCCGCGGGCGCAATCGGGGGGAAAATAACCGGCGCCGGGGGCGGGGGCTACATGGTATTTTATTGCCATGCCGACAGGGAAATAATGGTAAAGGAAAAGCTCGAAAGCCTGGGCGCAAAGGCTGTGCCCTTTTCCTTCGATTTTTCCGGCCTCCAAACATGGGAAGTGGACAAATGAACAGCCCAAAAAAAATAATTTACGAAAACTTTTCCTCGCATCTCAAAGCGCTAGGCCTCGCCTCTTCCGATTCCGGCCTCGTGGATTCAGTTGCCACAGCCTGCGAAAAAATAGTTTCCTGCTTCAAATCCGGCGGCAAGCTGCTCCTCTGCGGGAACGGCGGAAGCGCGTCAGATGCAAACCACCTCGCGGCCGAATTCGTGAACAGGTACTTAAAGGAGCGCAGGCCGCTCCCCGCAATATCGCTCGCATCAAACCCCGCGAACCTAACTTCCATAGGGAACGACTATTCCTTCGATTTGGTTTTCTCAAAGCAGGTGCAGGCGCTTGGAGCGGAAGGCGACATACTCATTGCGATAAGCACTTCGGGAAAATCGCGCAACATAATAGAAGCGCTCAAGTCCGCGAAAGCCGCGAAAATCTACTCGATACTTTTCACCGGCTCCGCGAAAACGGAAGCGGCAAAGCTAGCGGATCTGGCGCTCGCCGTGCCTTCCGCAAGCACGCCGCGCATACAGGAAATCCACCTGCTTCTATATCACTGCATTTGCGAATCCGTGGAAAGTGGGCTGTTTGAAAAATAGGGCAGTTTTCCTCGACCGCGACGGTGTCATAATCGACAACAAGCACCATCTAACAAAGCTCTCGGATGTCAAATTCATCAGGGGTTCTGCCCAAGCAATAAAACTGCTCAATAAAAACTTCAGGGTGATTGTCGTATCCAACCAATCCGTTGTCGCGCGCAAAAAGAGCACGAAGGCCAAAGTGAAAAAAATCAATGACCACATAAAGCGCAAGCTCGCAGAAGAAGGGGCGTGCATCGATGCTTTCTATTACTGCCCCCACCACCCTGATTTTTCAGGCAAGTGCCTTTGCAGAAAGCCTGCCATTGGGATGCTGCTCAAGGCAAAAGAAAAATTCGGCCTCGACCTCTACAAAAGCTTTTTCATCGGGGACAAGACGCATGACATCAAGGCAGGGAAGAACGCGTGTTGCACAACCATTCTCGTGAAAACCGGCTATGGCGGCTCGGATGAGGAGTACGCGGTGCGCCCGGATTATACTGAAAAAAACCTCCTTGCCGCGGCGAAGAGGGTAGATTCCTTAACTGGCTAAATCAGGGTAGCCCCGCCAAAATCCGGGTTAGGCCTCTGCCCAAATCCCGAAGGCTTTTTTTGAATTTTTCGCGTACCAAATCCTTAATAAGCCCCAAAAAAGCAATTATTAGCGGGTTTGCCCCTTAGTGGTACTCATGGATTTCTTTTCGGAAAAGCGCTTCCTACTCATCTCCATGGCGGTTTTTGCCGCCATTTTCCTCGCATTCTTCCCGGGAATTTACGCCTCGATTGACGAGCATACTTTCATCAAGAACGCTCTCCTGCTCCGCGAGGGGAAAATTGCGGAGCCTAACATAGAGCTTGCATGCAGGTCGAATCTGTACACAGACGCTGGTTATGTAGCAAGTCAGTTCGCTGGCAAATCGCTTTTCCTGATTCCCTTCACTTTTCTAGGCCTAGATGCAGTGATGCTCTCGGGGCTTCTCATACACATGCTCAACGCAGTGGTTTTTTTCCTCATACTAAAGCGCCTCAAAATTGATGCGCGGCTCACTATACTCTACCTCTTCTTCCCGCTCATGCTCTGGGAAGCGCGCACCCTTTATAGCGAACTTCTGGTGCTCACGGGTTTTCTCGCGGCTTTTTATTTTTACATCGCCGAAAAAAAATCCTCGGATTATCTCTCCGGCCTCTTCTTCGGCCTTTCAGCTTTCGTGAGGTATGAAGCCGGCGCGGGTTTCATCGCATTTGCCATTCCACTCATATTTTCAGACCGCAAAAAGCTCCTGGCAATGCTTGCCGGTTTTCTTCCGGTGATTTTGCTCATCCTAGCATTCAACAGCGCCGCATATTCAGGCCCCCTCAACTCCGGCTACGGCTCCGGCTCTTCGATAATCGCATCGATTGCGAGCTTTAACCCTGGCACATTGCTCGTTTATGCCGCAATATTGCTCCTGCTCTTTCCCGCACTGCTCGCAGCCCCGGCATTCTTCAGTAAAAGGAAATATCTATGGCAGTTCGTGCTGCTCTCGCTCGCATACCTTGTGCTCAACGCGCGCTTTACCAATTTTTTCGCGTTTTCTTTTTCCCCCCAGACCCTTCTTACTGCAAGGCTGCGCTACCTTCTTCCGCTGATTGGGCTTTTGCTTATTCCATACGCCTCGCTCGCACAAGCACTCCTTTCATATTTGCATAGGCGGTTCGGTGTGCAGGGCAATGCAGTGCTTGCGCTCGCACTGATAGTTTTTTCCGCGGGCGCGGTTTTCGCTTCGGCATCCCACGCAGCATTCCTGAACTCGAGGCATGAGACATATTCGCAGATACAATCCGCGATTCCCCCAGGCTCCCTTATGGTTGGCAGCTCCGATGATTGCATCTACTCAATGACGCAAGGCCTGCAGAGGGCCCGCTACCTTAACATAATTCCCGGCATAGAATCAGCCGGCAAAGGGCCGGTTGTCAACATGCCCGAAAAGCTCGGCCTCGATGCGTATTTTGTGCAGTTGCGCTATTCGAGCCTGGAAAATTCAGACAGCGCAAGGCAGGGTGTGATAGATGCCGAAAGGAAAGCCATGAAGGATTTCATTTCGAAAAATTCCGCAAGCCTTAAGCTTGTTTTTGAAACCACAGACCCGAATCCGCTCAAAATCTACCGCTGGATAGGCGGTGGATAGAGTGCCGCTGGAAGTTTCCGTGGTGGTCGTTAGCAGGGAGAAGAGGGTCTCCCTTTCAAAGACCATAGATTGCCTTGCAGCGCAGTCCATTGCTCCGTCAAAATATGAAATAATAATAGTCGATGACGGCTCGGAAAAGGGTGATTTGCAGGGGCTTGTTGCCGAAAAGAAAAAAGCTTTCAAAAACATCCGGTGCTTAAGGCAGGGCAAGAGAAGCCTTGCAGCAGGCCGCAACCTCGGCACGAAAGGCGCGAAAGCGCCCATTGTGGCTTTCACTGACAATGACTGCCTTCCGGAGAAGAACTGGCTCGCGGAGCTGATAAAACCATTCAAGGAAAAAGGGGTGGTGGGAGTTGAGGGGAAACTTGTCACTGACCTGCCAAGGCGCCTGTTCACCAACGCCCCGGAGAATTTGGAAGGCTGCAAGTTCACCGGAGCTAACATCGCATATCGCAGGCAAACAATCCAAAAGCTCGGCGGCTTTGATGAGCGGATGGCCTTCTGGCGCGAGGATTCCGAGTTCGCCTTCCGCGCGATGGGCCTCGGGAAAATTGTTTTTGCGGCAAAAGCGGTTGTTTACCATCCCCTGCGCAAGGATTCCCCTTTAGGGGTTTTTCGGTACCTGTTTTTGCTCCGCAATGAATGGGTTTGTTTTTTCAGGCACCCTGTGAAATACCTAAAATATTTTCAATCTGACTTTACCTGGAATCTGGCAAAATCAGCGGCAGCGCTTATCATTGTCTTGGCAATATTGGCCCAGGCCAACATTATAATCTTGGCGACGTTGTTTTGCCTTGAAGTGGTAAATTACTGGAATACTACTATAAAATTTTCAGTTAATTTACTAGATTTTAAAGAAACGTCCGAGTTCCTAGTTTTTATTTTTTTGAGTTTTACAAAAGATTTATTTTTCCCTATTTTTCTGGTTATAGGGTTGCTCGACGCGCTCCTTTTCATGGTGGCCAAATGAAGCTTTTTTTATCCCATGCGGGCCTTTCCGAAGTCTCAGGGGGCGTGGAGCGCTACGCCCATTACCTCTCAAAAGTCTTCCCGGACATGGTGCGCGTCGATTACCATTCGCACAAAAAAGAGCTCGGCGACACTTTTTTTCCGCCCCTGCGCGAGCCGCTGCGTGCGAAAAAGCTTGGCGAATTCGTCTCGAAAAATTACCCCGACGCGGAAATTGTTTTCACGAACGGGATGTTCTGCTGGAACCTTCCGCACAAAAAACAAGTGAACATCTGCCACGGCACTTACGCGGGCTTCGCCGAGCACGCAGTGGAGAAGACAAGCCTGGATTACTACCGCTTGAGATACTTGTATTCGCATTTCGAGAAAATCGCTGCGCAAAACTCCCCACTGGTGGTTGCGAACTCCATGTCCACAGCTTTCAATACCGAAAGCTTTTTCCACAAAAAAGCAAAAGTCATCTATCCATGTGTTGACACTTCCCTCTTCAGGCCATCCGCGCAGGGAAAGGCCGCAGCCAAATTGGGCTGGGAAGGGGCGAACATACTTTTCGTAGGCAGGCCGGAGAGGGCGAAGGGTTTTGATTTTGTGCAGGGCCTTGCACGGGAGATGCCTGATGCGAATTTCAGGTGCATACTCTCGCGCCCCTTTGTTTCGCAAACCCCTAACCTTGAAATAATCAGCCCCAAGGAACATTCCGGGCTCGCTCTTTATTACAACGCCTCTGATCTGGTTTTGTTCCCCTCGCGCTTCGAGGGCTTTGGCTTTGTCACGGCCGAGGCGCTCGCGTGCAACAAGAAAGTGGTCTGCCTCAATACCGGCATCGCTTCCGAAATACATTCAAAAAATATTTTCCTCTCGGGCCAGAGCATGCAGGAGCTGAGGGAGACAATTTCGCGCGCGCTTTCTGCGGGAAAAGAGGATTCGAGAAGGCTCGCAGAGCACCATTTCTCATTTGAAAAATTCGCCGCCAACTGGAAGGCCTGCGTAAAGGAGATGGGTGAACCAAAGCCAATTTAAAAGGCCGGGGGCAATAATCCTAGGGGAAAAACAATGGCGCTCAAGATAACCGAAGGCAAATCAGACCTCGCCGGCCTCAAGGCTCTCGCCGAGCTCTGCCTTGACAATTACACCCTTCCAATGCAAAAGCTGAGTGCGAAAGCTTCCCTGCCAGATTTTACAATACTATTCGCTTCGGAAGGGGGAAAAAAAGTCGGGTTCATTGCGGGTCATGGGGAGAACGGGAAGATGCACATCTGGCTTTTCGGCGTTCTGAAGAAGAAGAGGGGTCGCGGGATTGGGAAGAGGCTGCTCGGAAAATTCCATGTTTTGGCCTCGAAGAAAGGTTATAATTCTGTGAGCACGATTACTTTTAACAAGTACGCGCAGAAAATAATCCTTTCAATAAGGGAAGGTTATAGGATAACCGGCGTCAAATTCATCCCTGAAAAGAACGATACCGCGATATTTTTGGAAAAGGGGCTATAGGTGGATTAAATGGAAAAAATCGGCGTGGGGATCATAGGCTGCGGCGCCATTTCACCAAGGCACTTCGAGGCAATAAAGCAGCTTCCGGAATTAAAGCTCCTGGCGGTTTGTGACATTGACGCGAAGGCCGCGCAAAAGGCAGGGGCGGAGCAAGGGGTTGATTATTACACCGACAATGCAAAATTGCTTGCGCGCAAGGACATCTCGCTTGTGAGTGTCTGCACACCCATTTCCACGCACACAGACATCGCAATAGCGGCCCTCGAGGCGGGAAAGGACGTGCTCACCGAAAAGCCGGTCGGCATCACCCTTGAATCAATCGACAGGCTCATTGCCGCGGGAAAGAAAACCGGCAGGAAAATTTTTGTGGTGCACCAGGTGAGATATAATCCGAGCGTTTACGCGCTAAAGAACGCGATCGATTCGGGGATGCTTGGGAAAATCCTCGCCTGCAACCTTGTTGTAAGGTGGTTCAGGCCGGAAGAATACTTCCGCGACAAGTGGTATGGAAGCAAGAAGATTGCCGGAGGCACTTTGCTAAACCAGGGGATTCACTACATTGACATAATGCAGTGGCTCATCGGAGAAGCGAAGGAAGTTGTTGGTGTCACCGGGCATCTCCGATACCCGAAAGTCGAGGTGGAGGATTACGCTTCCGCAATGGTTTTTTTCAAGAGCGGCTGCATCGGCCAGATGGAAATAAACATACTCACATACGACAAGAACTTCGAGTGTTCCTTTACGGTGATGGGTTCGAAAGGCACCATAAAGCTTGGGGGAAAGGCATTGCAGACAATGGATTATTGGTGCGTGCAGGGGCAGGAAAAGCCAGTGGTCCCCCAAGGCCTCGCCCCGAATGTTTACGCCAAAGGCCTCTATGAGGGCTCGGTGCCAAACCACCTGGACGTTTACAAGGACATATTGCGCGAGTATGGCAGCGGCGAGAAGATGGAGATGACCGCTCAAGAGGCGAGAAAATCCGTAGAGCTCGCGCTTGCGGTCTACAAGTCTGCTGAAAAGGGCGGGCAAAGAATAAAGTTGCCTTTGAAGTGAAGGAAATAGGGGTGTGTTTGTGATGAAAATCAAAAGAGTTGACCTGGGCCCGCAGGAGAGGCCGCTAAAGCGGCAGATAATGAAGTCAATTTCTTCCATAATTGATTCGAAGGAATTCATCCTCGGCAAGAATGTCAATTCCCTCGAGGAAAAAATCGCAAAATACATTGGAGTTGCGGACGCGATAGGGGTGGCTTCTGGCACAGATGCCATGACGCTTTCGCTCACAGTGCTGGGGATTGGAAAGGGCGACGAGGTAATAACAACCCCTTTCACCATGGCAGCAAACGTTGAGGCAATCCTGCACGTCGGCGCAAAGCCGGTTTTTGCTGACGTTGACAGGGAAACATTCAACATTTTGCCTTCGGAAATAGAGAGGAAAATAACCCCCGCAACAAAGGCAATCCTTCCGGTGCATATTTTCGGCAACCCATGCGATATGGAAAAGATAATGGAAATCGCAGCGAGGCATAAGCTGCACGTAATTGAGGATGCCTGCCAGGCCTTCGGCTCGGAAATCGGCGAAAAGAAGTGCGGTTCGTTCGGCATCCTTTCTGCATTGAGTTTTTTCCCGACCAAAAACCTCGGCGGCTACGGCGATGGCGGAATGATACTCATAAATGACACCGCTTACTCAGAAAAACTGAGACAGCTGCGCGCCCATGGGCAGGAAAAAAAGTACATTTACAAGTACCTTGGCTGGAACAGCAGGCTCGACGAGCTGCAGGCGGCGGTAATACTCCCGAAAATGAGGAAGATTGACGGCTGGAATTTGCAGAGGCGAAAGCTCGCCCTCAAGTACCACAAGCTCCTATCGAACATACCGCAGGTAAATGTCCCGCTGGTTGCTCCGGGCCACGTTTTCCACCTCTACACCATAAAAGCCGGGAAGAGGGATTTGCTCCAGAAGTTTTTGGGACAGGGCGGCATCCAGACCACGGTGAATTTCCCGCTTCCCCTGCACCTCCAGCAAGCTTACAATGACGGCAGCTATCACAAGGGTGACTATCCTAATGCCGAATATTTGTGCGAGAGGGGCCTCTCGCTCCCTCTCTTTGTCGGCATGAGCGATGCGCAGGTAAAGTATGTCTGCGGTAAAGTAAGGGAATTTTATTCAAAGAACTAGCGCAATTTGTAAAATTATCAGCTCTAAAAAATTGCTCATTTTTCCAGCAAATTTGCCTTGCTGATTTATCCGTTCCCGTGCACATCCCTTTTCTCTTCCTTTTTGTGGAAAAGCGCGTGGAACAAGCCTACGATGTTGTAGATGAAGAATTTCGGTATTGAGGCAATAATGTTTTGTCGTATTGGAAAACCCTCCGGGTATGGGCCGAAAAAAGGCAGCACGGGGAAAGGCATTTTCCTCCAGTGCCTTCCTACTTTAACATCAGAATCCTTTCCCGACCTTTTGAAATAAACCATGTGATAGCACACCGCCTCGCCCTTTAGGCAATCGGACGAGAATTCCATGTATTGCGAAACATCCCATCCCCTAGGCTCGCCGTACTCGAATGGATATTTTCCCTTAAAGCGCATTCCGTGCGTTCTCCATATTTTGCCGCTGACCCTGTCCCTTGCGACAAGGCTTGCGTCATTGACGAAATCCCTCAAAGTGAGCTCTACTCTGTGTATTCCTTTTGGCAGTGCTTCGAGTTTCCCTAAAAGCCCCGCTGGTTCGCGGAAGTAGAATATTTCATCCCCGTCAACTACAAAGAACCACTCTGTCTTGGTCAGCCCAACCATTTCATTCCTAAGCTTCACAAGCCCTTCTGGGCTCTGGAGGCCTTTTTCGAAAACCTCAAGCTTCCGGGACTTCAAGGATTTGATTTTTTCAAGCGTGCTGTCGGTCGAACCTGTGTCAAATACTATCACCTTCTGCGCAACCGGGAGGATAGCTTCGATGGCGCTTGAGACGAACCTTTCCTCGTTTTTGACCATCATGTGCACTGTTATGCCTTTTTTCATCGCCATTCCACCACTAGCCGTTCACAGCTTTTTCAATTTCCGAGAGAACCTTTTCGCAAGTCTTCTCCCGCGAATTCTTCAGCGCAACCCCGATTATTTTTTTCCTCGGGTACTTTCCCGCATTTTTCAATAATGCGGAAAACTCCCTGTTGAATCCCTTCCAGTCCACTGCCATGAACCCAACTCCGTTCCTTTCAATGAATGTGCGCAGTTCCGTGTTCCCCTCAGATGCCTTCGCACAGACAGGCAAACCGGCCGCAATGTAGTCAAAGACCTTTGCCCCGAGCACCTGCATCTCGAAATCCGGGTATGCCACGAGCCCCGCGTCTGCCGCCGAGAGGTACTTGTAGAGCTTTGCAAAAGGCACGTTGAATTCAAAGGAGACTTTTCTCGCGAGCGCTTTCTCTTTTATTATCCATTTCAATTTTGAGAGGATTTGCCCCTGCGCGCTCGAGCCTTCATAGCTTAAGATGAACAATGCCCTTGCATTGTGCTTTTTTGATATTTCCGGAAGGCTTTGCGAGAGGAAACCCTGCAGGTCCTTATCCCCCATCCCCCCGGCATACACGAGCACGAACTCCTTCCCAAAACCTCTTTCTTTTCTCATCTTCTTCCTCTCTTCTGCGCTGAAAAATATTTTTTGCGTATCGCTCCCATTCGGGCCGAGGAAAACCCTTTCCCGTGGAAGCGAAAATTTCTTCACGGCGTTTTCAAGGTAGGGCTTGTTTAGGAAAATAATCTTGTCCGAAAATTTGTGCGCAAAAGCCTCCATGAACTCGAAGGCCAGAAATTTCACACTCCCCGCCCTTTCAGGCTCCATTTTCCGCATCACTTCAGTGAAAGGGTCCTTTGCATCCAGGAAAAACTTCGACCCGGAGATTTTCGCGGCGAGCAGGGCAAAAAAGTTGTGCGTGATAGGCGGCGAGGTGCCGATGATTGCATCGAACTTGCCGGATGCTATTGTGCCGCAGAGCTCCGCTATTCCGGAATACCTCTGCACCCCGGGCTCTTGTGCAATGTTTTTCCTAACTGGCGCGGCAACAACCACTTCGTGCCCTCTGCCCTTGAAGTATTGCGCGAACGCATTCACCCGCACAACGCACGCCCCCTTTTCCGGCTCCGCGTATGGAGTTATTATGAGTATTTTCATTTTTTCACCCACACAACCCTTTCGCCGTCAACGATCGAGCAAATGAACAATTGCAGCTCATTTCTTGCTGTTCGATCGTTGATTGGGAGCGAAGGACCCTGCTTCGCAGGGGCCATGCAAGCCTTTCGGCTTGCAAGCTGGCCATTCATTTTTTCACCCACAGCACGGAGCGGGGATTGGAAATTATTTTTTTGAGCAAATCAAAATCGTTCTTGTCAGGAAGGATTATTTCGCGCAGGGAGTATTTCACGGGCGCTGTTTTGCGCATGAACCTGTTTTTGAGCAAAAGGTCTATTGCGGGGCTGACTACGTGGTTTGTGGCTATCCCCATGAGGCCAAAGTTCATGGTCAGCGCAGAGCCTATGAAAAGTGTCGATGCGAGCACCCCGAAAGATGCAAAGGTGAGTGATTTCTGCGCCTTGAGCCCGTACATCAGCGGCTTCATTGGTATGTTTAGTATGAATATGAAGACCGTGAGCAGCAGTATCCTGAATGCATTCGCATAGGCAGAGAACCCCCCGCCAAGCACCAGCCCGAGTATCTGGCCAGCAAAGAGCAGCATCAAGATCATGGGCACTGCAGAGGCATAAATAATGTACTTGGTTGCCCGGAAAACTGTTTTGCGCGAGTCCTCGAAATCGCCGAGCTTTCCGACCATTGGGAAGAACACGGTTTCAAGCGGCTCGAAGAGCCTTATGACAAGCACCTGCAGCTTCACTAGCGCGGAATAAACCCCCGCGGAGGCGACGCCGAGGAAGTGCTCGACAATCCAGAGCGTTATGTTCGACTCGAGGTTCCTAGATTGTGAAAACGCTATCGCCCACTTGCCGTGCTTTTTGAATGTCGCGATGAAAAATGCGAAGCTTATGCCCTTCTCCCTCAAAATCCCCGCTATATCCTTGGGCATCTTCATCGCCATCACACCCAATGTGAGCGCTTCTCCTGCAACCAGGGCTACCAGTGCGGACTCCACGCTCTGCCCGATAAAAGTGAAAGCGAGCACCGCTATTGCAAGCTTTACCACTGCCTCGAAGAGCAGCAGCCACGAATAGCTCCTGAAATCCGCTGCAATCTGTATTGAAGTGAGCGCGATGTTCTTGAGCCCGGAGAGCAGCACAAGGCCTGCAATGAAAAGCGTTATTCCCGTAACGTCCTTTCCGAAAATCTGCGAGAATCCCGCTGAAAACAAAACAACCCCTATGGCGATGAGCAGGCCAAGCCCTATCTGCAGCAGAGAATAGCATTTGAGAAGCGAAGACGCTTCCCCCTTTTTTCCGTCCTTTATGTCCCTTGAGACATCGGAAACTATGAGTTTTCCGAGCCCGAGGTCGAGAAAGATTGTCGCAAACGCAACCGCAGAGAGCGCGAGGGAGTATATCCCAAAGCCGTAAACCCCAAGCGCCCTTAGAACATAAATGAAGAAGACGAAGTTTATCAGTGACGCTCCGGTGTTAGTGCCTGAGAGCAGCGCCGCGCTTTTGATTATGCCCCTTATTGCGCCCATGCAACTGCCTCCCTGTAAACCGATTCAAGCTTTTCTATCTTGCCTTTCCACGAGAACGCCTTCGACCTCTCAACCGCCTTGCGCGAATACTTTTCCTTCTCATTTTTCCCCATTCCGAGGGCTTTGCTTATTTTTTCCGCAGCGCCCTGCGCATTTGCGTAATCAACAATAATGCCGCTCTTCCCATCCTGCACGATATTGGAAAATGATTCATTTGCCTGCACAACCGGTATGCAGCCGCTCGCCATCGCCTCCACCAAGGAAAGACCGAACCCCTCATGCTCCGATGCCGAGACGAAAAATTCAGAAGAGGAGTAGACTTTTTTGAGCGCCTCATGTGAAGGATTCAGCACGAACTCAACTTTTTCCCCGATGCCAAGCCTTTGCGTGGTTTTTTTGTATGAGGAGAGCAGGTGCTCCCAGTCCGTGCCGGCAACAATCAGCCTGAATTTGCTTTTTGCACCAAGTTCTGCGAACGCGCGAAGAAGGTTTTCGACTTTCTTGTTCTTCGAGAACCTCCCTACGAAAAGGAAAGCCCCGCCGGTTTTTTTCCCAGCCCGAAAACCCGAAAGCTCCACCCCGTTCTCGAGAAGTTCAGCCTTCGGGCAGATTTTCCTGAATGCCTTCAAATCCCCAATGCTCACCGCGAGCACATTGTCAGCGAATGAGAGCACAAACCTTTGCACTAAATTGAAATAAATTTTTTTGAGAAAGCCCAAGTCATCGGTGTGGAAAATCCCGCCATGGGTTGAGACAACCACGGGTTTTTTGTGCAAAAATTTCGTGAGTGCCAAAAAATCCGAGAAGAACCCCACTCCGTGCACGTGCACGATATCCACATCCTTTGCTTTCGCGAGCACCGAGGGCGCGATTTTGTAGTACTTCAAATCAATGAAAGGCATCCTCGCAACCCTTATGCCATCTATGTCCCCGCTCTGCGGCAGCTTTTTTTCCGAATAGGCGCACCGCTCAAGGCAGGCAACCTCGACTTCGTTCCCCCTTTCGATTAGTTTGCTTGCCAAATCGTAAACAACCCTCTCAACCCCGCCTTCGCATGGGTAGAAGTGGTTTGCCACATGCAGGATTTTGAGCTTTTGGCTTGCGGGTTTCATTTGAACACCTTCTGCTTCAAAACCCCCGCAAGCAGCCCGAGGGCGAACACAATTGTCCTTAGCGGTATTACCACCAATGAGAACAGTGCGACCTGCCAGTCCGTTCTTGCGGCAAAGAGCGTGAAGCCGAGCCCGCTCACAAACCCAAGCACGGTAAAAATCGTCGAGAGTGCAAGGCTTGCGAGCGCGTAAAACCCGTGCCCGAGGAAAACAAGAATTATCGAGAGCAGGAAAAAAGCGGTTCCCGCATAAGAGCAGAACACCTGCACGCGTATTTCGGTTGTGGTGTAGGAATCCTTTGCAATCTTGTCCTTGTGCTTGGAATAGAGGTTGACCCTGTAAAATGCCCGGTAATATTTCGTGCGCAGGTATTTCCAAATAGTGTCCGGATGGGTGTGGTATACCACGGCTTGCGGGTTGAACACGAGCTTTTTTCCCGCCTTTGCAAGCTTGTAGCTAAGCTCTGGGTCCTCGCCCGATGCTTTCGGGAATGATTCATCAAACCCGCCCGCTTCGAAAAAATCCTCCTTCCTGTAGGCTGCGGAATAGCTTCCCACCCAGTCAAGTTCGTCAGCGCGCCTTTTCATCAGCTCGTATCTTTCCTCGATTTCGATTTGGCAAAACCTTGCGACAATCGACTCCTGCCCTGTCTTGTACGCCCCCTGCACGCCTACGACTTTTTTGTCGGAAAACGGTTTTAGCATTTCTTGCAGCCAGTTTTTTTGCGCAATGCAGTCCGCATCCGTGAAAAGGAGTATTTCGCCCTTCGCTTTTTTCGCGCCAAGGTTGCGCGCCTTCGCGGGCCCGGCGTTTTGCTGCGAGAAAACCTTCGCCCCTGCCCTGGCTGCAATTTGCGCCGTGCCGTCTTTCGAGCCGTCGTCGACCACGATTATTTCAAAACTGCCCGCAAACTCCTGGTTCTTCAGCGCCTTCACGCAATCCGCTATGGTTGCAGAACTGTCGTATGCAGGTATTATCACGCTAGCTTTCATCATTCCACTTTCACTGCCTCGCCGGAAACCGCCGGCGGCACGGTGCCCGACCCTTGCTTGTGCTCGGTCGGCCTTGCTTCGCACAATAAACCATGCTTTTGCCGAATTTTCATTTTTTCACTGCCTTTACAATCATCTGCTCTTGCAATGCGGGAAAGGGGGAGAGCAAGTTGTGCAGCAACGCCCTGAATAGGAATGACCACTTGTTCCTGCTTCCGTAGCAGTTCTCTCCGCTGTAAGGCTGGCAGTAAAACTCCGCCACACGAAAGCCCTCTCTTTCAAGCAGGGCCTCGAGCTGCGGGTAATCAAAAAGGCTTATGTGTATGGGCGTTTCGTATGAGTGGAAAACCCTGTTAACCAGGCTTTTTTTGTTAGGGGTTGTGATTACCATCGCCCCGCCCTTTTTGAGCACGCGGTTTGCCTCCTTTAAAAAAACCGCTGGTTTTTCCACGTGCTCTATTAGCTCTCCTGCGAAAATGGAATCAAAAAAATTGGCCTTGAAGGGGATTTTTTCGGCTGTCGATTTCCTGTAATGCGCGCTGTCCTTCTTTGTTTCAATGTCTACGCCGTAAACCCCTCCTTTGCCGAATTTTTCGAGGAACCTCTGGTGAATCCCTCCCACGCTGTAGCCGACGTCGAGGATTTTGCCGTTGAGGTTTTGCAAAGCGAACTCTACCCTGTCCATCGAAAAACCCAAAGAAACTCTATAATCTAATTGTCCACTACTATAAAATAGTTCTTTTTGGTACGGTGCTTGCGGCTCGCGTTTATGAAGATACCTGTTTTTCTGCAGCCGACCTCTTCCAGAAGTCGATGTCGAGCAGGTACTTTGCGAATGTCCTTGCGCCCATGATAAGCCTCGGCGCCTCCCTTGGCTGCGTGAAAATAAGCTTTAGCCTGCTCACTATGTACTCTGGCCTCATGTAGAACTCTTTCCTTGCCCAGTCGCACGAATTCACGAGCTCTGTTGCAGTGAGCTTGTCCGTGTTCACGATTGTGTTGTGCGTTCCTTCGGGGGTTAGCCACTCATCCCACTTTGTGGTGGTGAGGAAGTTGTTCTCCGAAGCCCACTTGAAAGCCTCTGTCCCGGGGTAAACCATCAAGGGGAAGAATTGCGCAGTGTCCGGCTCGAGTTTTTTCGCCCACTGGACTGTCTTCTTGATGGTTTCCCTTGTCTCGCCGTTGTTTCCCATCATGAAGCATCCGTGCACTAGCAGGTTTGCCTTCTTCGAATCCACCATGAACTGCTCAATCTTCTCAATCCTCGTGCCTTTCTTGATGTTGTTTAGTATCTGCTGGTCCGCGCTCTCAAAGCCTACGCACATGAGCCTGCATCCTGCCTTCTTCATCCACTGCATCGTTTCAAGGTCGAGGTCAGCTCTCGAGTTGCATGTCCATGTGGTCTTCAGGTTCCTTTGGATGACTTCCTTGCACAAATCTATTGTGCGCTGCTTGTCCTGTGTAAGCGTGTCATCCTCTATCATTATGTCCTTTACATAAGGGAGGTTCTTTGAAATCCATTCGAACTCGTCAACAACATTCTTTATGCTCCTCGCCCTGTAAGAGTGCCCGGTGAGTGTTTGCGGCCATTTGCAGAACGTGCACCTGAACTTGCAGCCCCTGCCGGTGATTATCGTAACTTCGGGGTAGAGCACTGATGGGTAAAAATAATCCCTAATCTGGATGTGCCTGCTGTAAACTTCGCTCGCAAACGGCATGTCATCAAGGCCGTCCTCTTCAATCGGGGGCATGTTTGGCGTGAACTTGATTTTGCCTTCCTCGCCCCAGTAAGTGATTCCGAGAACTTCCGAAACCGGCCTCTTTTGCTCGAGCGCCTTTGCGAGGTCCCTTACAATGAAGTCATACTCTCCCCTTGCGACCGCGTCAATCTTCTTGCTCGCGCGCAGCGAGAGTTCCGGGAGCGCGCCGACGTGCGTTCCGACCATGAGCGTGAATGCCTCCGGCCTTGCATCCTTGAGTGTTTCTACGACCATGACATCATTGTTGAAGGATGCGGTTACAGAATCAACTACAATCAGTTCAGGCTTCCAATCCTTTACAAGCTCTACGACTTCTTCGAGTTTCATTCCCGATGCCGGGCAGTCGAGCAGTTTTACATCATGCCCCGCCTTTTCAACAACCCCTGTCGCATAGCCCATCCAGATGGGGTAGTATACACACCCGCCCTTCGAAATTGCCGGGCTCCTGCTGGTCCTTGAGAACCTGTAGAGGAATGGCGGGTTCAGCATCAGGATTTTCATCTTTTTCACCGTTAACAATCGTGAATTACAGGTTAATTTATGGAATAACACCAATATAAAGCTTGCCTTGCCTTTTCATGCCCAAGCCTTGTTTTGAGTCATTATTCCTAAGTATACTGTTTGGGGTTTAAATAAGCCTTTTTGGTACAACTCTGCCTAGCCCTTTTCTAGCTATTTTGGTTTTCTTGCGGGTGCTTTGCTTCCAGGCACTTTTTCTAAATGCAATCCCCTCTGCATCCTGTTTAGGGCGTACCTATATATTTTTCTTATTCGGTTATCCAATCTAATAATATTTTTTGGGATGGAATATCTGTAAACGATTCTTGATTGTGGCAGGCCTTGTTTGTACCCTTCCATGTGCCCCGCGCCGGCTATAACTATATTCACGCCGTGCTCTTTTACCCTCCTTACCCCTATTGCTTCTTTTACTGAATCTCTTGCAAACACCGCGAAAAGCTCCGCGTTTTCAAAGTGCTCCCGTAGTTTTTGCGCTCCAACTGTTTTTCCTTTCATTATTTTTTGCTCTTTAGGTGTTGGATATTTTTTGTAAGTATAATTTCTTAGTGCACCTGAATCAAGGGCAACGAATTCAATGTTTCTGTTTAAGCTGAATGCCTTTGTATAGGGATGTGAGAACACTTCAAACCAAAATTTCTGGAAAGGTGCTTCGAGAACCTTTTTGAATTTTGCTTGTCGGGCTAGTTGTGGGTTTTCAGCAAGCATTAGATAAACCCCGAGTTCTTGTGGCTTAATTTCAAGGCCGACAACTGGTTTGTCAAGGGCGGTTATTTGCTTATCAAGAGTCTTAAGCACTATAGGCAATTCTCTAAATGCATCCTTAGTCGCTTCAGGGTCATGAGTGATCGGGTGTTTAACCCCCAGAAGCGCAACTTGGTTTTTCGGCATATATAACAAAACACATTTTAGTATTTAATTGTCTTACTCTGAAAATTCGCACTCTACTCCTTCTGCAGCTTCCAGTAAATTTGGTAGCACAGGTTTGGGATGTAGTGCGCGAGCTTTATGCGCAAAGGCCCGGGCATCAGCATCGCCGGCTTTGTGAAGAAGAGCTCTGTTTCGAGCACTTTGAATTTCGCCTTCGAGTACCTGCTGAATGTCCCGCCCTTCGAATACCAGTCACGCATCGTGGTTTCGCAGAACATTATGTGGTGGAAAGGCGTCTGGCCGAAATTGTAGGAATTGTAATACGGCACCTCGACGTGCAGCACCGCGCCGGGCTTCATCACCCTGTGCATTTCTGTCAGCACGCTGTCGAATTCGAATGTATGCTCCAAAAAATTTAGGCAGAAAACCTCGTCAAAGTAATTTGCAGGGTAAGGTATTTTCTCCGAGTCCTTCCAGAGCTTGTCCGCATCGCTCTTCTTGTCATAATCAATTCCAATGGACCCCGGGATTTTCCTCTTCCCGCACGCGACATCGAGAACCTTCGCTCCTTTCTTCGGGTTGTATGCCGCAATTCTTTCAGTTGTCCAGTGCCCAACGCCGGGCGCGCTGTTTGAAAAAGAGTGGATTGTTTTGCCTTCCATTCCCTTCAAATCCTTTCCATTTTTTTATTTCTTCCTGCTCTGCGCCACTATGTTGTTTGCGCGCAGCAGTTCATCAAAAGAGCCGGCATCGAGCCATCCTTTTTTCAATTTGCTTGCCTTCAGGGAACCATCTTTTATGTAATAGTTGTGTATGTCTGAAATCTCCAGTTCGCCGCGGCTAGATGGCTTGAGGTTTTTTATTATTTCAAAGACGTGCGGCGTGTACATGTAAACCCCGACAACAACCCAGTTCGTGGGCGGGTCTTTGGGCTTCTCAATAACTTTCGTGACTTTTTCCCCGTCGAGCACCGCGACCCCTGCCTTTGCCGCCTCTTCCTTGGTGGTTTCGTAGAGCAGCACCCTCGACTTCTCGCTGCCTTTCTCGAATTCCTTCACAAACGGGCCGATGTCGTCGAAGAGGATGTTGTCGCCGTTGATTGAGACGAACTTGTCATTGCCCGCAAACTCTTTTGCGAGCCCTATTGCCTGCGGCAAGCCGCCTGCTTCGTCCTGCACGCGGAAAGTAAAATTGACGCCAAATTCCTTTCCAGATCCCAGCAAATGAAATACAGAGCCTGCGTGATGTGTTCCTGTTATTACCAGGATATCCTTTATGCCGGCTTTCTTGAGCGTTTCAATTGGATAATAAATCATGGGTTTGTCATAGACTGGAAGAAGATGTTTATTAGTGCTGCGGGTCAATGGAAGCAACCTACTCCCACTTCCCCCTGCAAGAATTATTCCCTTCATTTTTCCACCTTCAACGGCTTCCCCCACAACAGTTCCGGCTGTTGGGTGCGGAAGTCCATACTTCGTATGGACTGTGCTTCGCATTTAAAACTTATTTTTCCACCTTCAACGGCTTCCACCACCATTCATTCTGTTTATACCACTCTACCGTTTCCCGCAGGCCGTCATCGAATTTCTTTTTCGGCTTCCAGCCAAGCCCCCCTATTTTCGAGCTGTCAAGCGAATACCTGCGGTCATGCCCTTTTCTGTCCTCCACTGGCTGTATTGATTCATCCCCTTTCCCAAGGAGTTTTAATATTTTTTTAGTTAGCTCAATGTTCTGCACCTCGTTCCCGCCGCCGATGTTATATATTTCCCCCTTCCCGCCCTTCTCTGCGGCCACGAGTATCGCTTCGCAGTTGTCCTGCACGTGCAGCCAGTCCCTTATGTTTTTCCCGTCGCCATAGAGCGGAACTTTGTTGCCTTCAAGGATGTTTGTGATGAAAAGCGGGATCACTTTTTCCGGGTACTGGTAGGGGCCGTAATTGTTCGAGCTCCTTGTGACGACAACGTCAAACCCAAAGGTTGTAAAATAGCTGAGCGCGAGCAAATCACTTGCAGCCTTGCACGCGGAGTATGGGTTGCGCGGCTCTAGCCTGTCGGTTTCCTTCGAGGAGCCCTTCTCGACGCTTCCGTAAACTTCATCGGTTGACACCTGCACGAACCTCTCAACCCCTGCCTTCATTGCGCACTCGGCCATGTTCTTTGTCCCCGAAACATTCGTATGCACGAAGGCCTGCGCGTCTTTGATGGAGTTGTCGACATGGCTCTCCGCCGCGAAGCTGAATACCGTGTCCACCCCTTCGAGGGCCTTTTCGGCGGTTTTCCTGTCGGCGATGTCGCCCTTCATGAACTTGTAATTTTTGCCGCTCTCAATCCCCTTAAGGCTGTCCAGGTTTCCTGCGTAAGTTAGCAAATCGAGGTTCACAATTTCAAGGTCTGTGCTTGCCGCAAGCATGCGCACGAAATTAGAGCCGATGAACCCCGCCCCGCCTGTAACAAGAACCCTGTCCATGGATTAACCCACTAATATAGCTTTTGGCACTTAATTAAAGTCTTTTGGTTCACAACGCCTGCTCGCGTTGGGAGCGCGTACTACCTTCGCTTGCGCTTGGCAGAACTTGCTCCGCTTTTTATTCTCTAATTCAGAGCAGCAGCTTCCCGAACTTCACGCTTCCAATCAGCCTGCTTATCTTTACCGCAACAACATACCCTAATCCCGCAACTATTATGCCAATGGTGTGCAGCGGGGTTTTGTTCTCGATAAAGGTTATCCCGCGCGGGCTGCTAAGCTCCATTTTTGCGCCTTCCTTCCAGAGCCCTGTCGCTACCCGGAAATCCTGTGCTGGGTCTACCATGAAGCCGTACTCTATGTGCAGGAAGCCCTCGCAGAGCTTGGTCGGGTGCTTTTTGTAGAGGAGCACGTCGTTTTGGTGGTAGTAGAGCCTTTGCAGCACGTGCGATACAAGCGCGGGAAGCCCACGGGGCTTTGTTTGCTTGTGGTAGTGCAAATACCCGGCTTTCACGAGCTTGAACTTGTAGCCGAGGTCCATTATCTTGAATGAGAGGTCGGTGTCCTCGCGGTAATAGCGGTAATCCTCGTCATAGCCGCCCACTTTTTCGAGCAATTCCTTCCTGAAAGCGGTTGAGGTGCCTCCGTAGTAATCATAAGAGCTCACGACCCCGACTTTTTCCGAATCAAAACCCTTCACAATTTTGTCGAGCCAGTCCCTGTCCGCTATGCAGTCATGGTCCATGTTCACGACTATTTCATATTTCGCATTTTCGATTGCCCTGTTGCGCGCCCTGCACACGCCGGAATTTGGCTGGTGGAAGACCAGCAGCCTCTTCTTGCCCTTCGCGTAAGCGTCAAGAAAACTTTTGGTGCCGTCGGTGCTGCCGTCGTTGACCACAATTATTTCATACTTCCCCCCAAACTGCTGCTCCATGAGGGATTCGAGTGTCATCTCAAGCACTTTCCTGTTGTTGTAGGTTGCAACTACAATGCTAGCGTTTTTTTGCATTCAGACCATTCCCTTGAATCTACCTTTCACAATCTTTTTCAATCCTTCCACAAAATTTTTTCAGCCATCCCAAAACGGTTTTTTTTCAGCCGCCAAATTCGCCCTTTACGTATTTTTCGAGTATTTCGTTTATTTTCCCGCGCGGCACATGCGCCGCTGAGAATTTTCCAAGTTCATGAAGTTTCTTTTCGAGCTCCTCCGGGTTCCACGCCACGAGCCCGAGCTTTTTCTGTTCGACCACTTCTGCAAGTTCGAGCTGGTGGTCATTCGTGTGCTCTGAAAATTCCTTCCTGCGCGGCACGCAGATGAATTTCTTGCCGAGGTTTTTTGCTTGGCCAATGTTGCCTTCCCCAGCATGGGTTATGAAGACATCGCACTGCGAAAGTTTTTTCCCGAATTCGGATAGCGGAAGGAATTTTTTGTGCCCAAAATTTGCAGGCTCATAGGTTGAATGCCCGGACTGGCAGAAAACCTTTCCGCCAAGCCCCCCTTCGCCTGCAAGCCTGTCTATTTCACGCAAGAGCCTGTCGAACTGCTGCGGGTGGGTGCCTAGCGAAACAAAAACTGCCACTGTTTTTTTGCCCATTTTTTCACTTCAGAACATTTCCGTTGATTTTTTCATGGTGCGGCCTTTTTTTTAGAAAATGCTTCCGCCGAAAATCCCGCGCGGGTAAAACCGTGCGAGCTCTTTCCACTGGTATACGAAGAGGTCGGCAAAGGCGTAGGCTATTTTTCCGCTAAGCCCGGGTTTTGATGGCCTGCAAAAGCTCTCTATGAAGACTATTTTTTTGCCGAGCAGCTTTCCCGCGATGCACGCAACAAGGCCAATGTCCGCCCCTGTGGAAAGGATTATGTCCGGCTTTTCCCTAGAAATTATTTCAAGGCACTGTAAAAAGCATTTGATGGTTGAGAGCGGGTTTCTGCTAGGCAGCTGCGCAAAGAAAACCCTTTCCTTCCGCGCTAGGCTTTGCGTATCAGTTCTTTCGAATGTGATGAAGAAGTGCTCCTTGCCCCCGTAGAATTTTTCGAGCTGGAGCATTTCCGCAAGGTGCCCGCCAGCCGAGCACGCGAGGCATATTGTGGGTTCCATGAATAGGGAACGGCCTGGAAAGATTAAAGCTTATTGGTATGCCGGCAACAAGCAGGCTGGCAAGTGCAAAACCAAAGTTTTGAAGTGGAGAATGGAGCCACGGCTTGGCCTGCTATGCATAGTTCGCCAAAACCAATTCTATCTCCATACGCTTTGGTACAATTCCAGAAAACCGGGGTTCGGATTCGTGCTTAAAAACCTTATGAATTAACCTATAATAATGATTCAAAAAGTAAAGGCCTACCTCAAGGACAACAAGGCCGAACTTTTCATAGTGCTCCTTCTTTTCCTTCTCGCCTTCGGCATAAGGGCGCATTTGATGGTCTACCAGCTAATGTTCGAGTTCGACTCATACTTCCATGCGCGCATAGGCGAGTACATCCTCCAGACAATGACAATGCCAAAAGTCGACCCCCTCGCATACTACCAGGTTGCAGGCGGGGCAGCCCTTCCTGTCGCTGGCTCGTTTTTCTGGACCGTCACCACAACGATTTTCAAGATAGTGACGCTCGGCGCGCCTTACAACAAGCAGGCCTGGATTGCGGCGGTGAAATTCTTCCCGGCATTTTTCGGCGCGATAATTAGCATTGCAATGTACTACCTCGGAAAGAGCATGTATGGCAGGAGGGCCGGAGTGGTGATGGCTTTCTTTGCCGCGGTTGTCCCCGCATTCGTTTACAGGACAATGGCGGGATTTTTCGAGGATGACTCGCTCGGCTTTTTCTGGCTAGTGATGGGCCTTCTTTTTGCCGTGCGCGCAGTAAAGGAGGCGAAGCTCGACAGGGATTCGCTCATCAACTCCATGCTCGCTGCGTTTTTCTTTTCTGTGATGGCGATTGCCTGGGGGGCGTTCCTGCTAGTGCCAGTGATATTGATTGGCTTTATCGTCGTCACTGCCGCAAAGGGAGTTTACGAGAACCTTGTGCACAAGGAAAATTTCTCGAAAACAATAAACGTGTGCGCCAACGCGCTTTCCATACTCGTAATAGTCACGATTTGTGCAACCGCGCTGATAGGCACTTCCTGGATGCAGAACATTTCGGATAACGCGGTAAAATTCGTCGGCATCGGCAGCGGGGGGAGCGGGAACGCGGGCCAGGACTCCGGAAGCGTCTTTTCCTTAAGTGTCGGCGAAGAGCAGGAGGGCAGGGACTTTTGGGCAAACAAGTACAACGCTCTAGCGGTTTTCACCGGCTGGGTTTTCAACAATACCCCGGGAAAAACGCAGGGTGCCATCTTGGTTCCGGGTTTGGTGTTCATTTTCATCGCGTACAGGCTCCTAAAGAAAAAGGACGATTTCGTAACGCCGTTTGCGCTTGTCTGGATAACCTTTGCGCTCTACCTCGCTTTCATAAAGCTCAAGTTTACATTCTACCTGGGGCTTCCGCTCGCGCTTGCTGCTGGAATAACCATCAATGACACGCTTGCGTTCCTCGGAGAGAGGCAGGGTTTTGAGAAAAAAACCGTAGCCTTTGCCCTTGGGCTGATGTTTCTTGTAGGCGTTGCGGCAGGCACGTTTTTCGTTAATGACAATGTCCCGCAAATAGAGGCGAACAACGGCTGGAAGGAAACCCTTTTCTGGATAAAAGACAACACTCCAAAAGACGCCAAATTCTTCAACTGGTGGGATGAAGGCCACTGGCTCACTTTCATAGGCGAGAGGGCCGCGAGCACGGACAACAGGAACTACATACTGAAGGCCAACCGCGACCTCGCGCTCTTCCTGCTCGCGGAATCCGAGGACGACGCATACAAGATAGTGGAGGAGTACGGCGCCGACTATGTGATTTTGAGCGAGGACCTTGTTGGCAAGATGGGCGCGCTTGGCCTCTACGCCTACAACACGACGAATTACAATGACCCGCGCCTCAAGCAGCAGTCAACGAACATGGACTGCTACAGGTCAAAGGACCCTGTTTCAGGCCAGACAACCGTGCGCTGCGGCCAGAACGCAATCCCAGAACAGGGCTACAATTCCCTTCCGTTCAAGAGGGTAGAGGAGCCGAACCAGATAATCGACCAGAGGAGCAGGGCCTTTGTTTACAGGGACGAGGACGGGGAGGGGTTGTTCATCCTCAACAAGGCCGCCAATGACACTTTCATTACAAAACTTTTCTTCGACATAGAGAACATCCAGCACTTCGAGCTCGTTTACTCGAACAAACAAGTAAGGGTTTTCAAGGTAAAGTAGTTCTAACGGGGTTTTCGCCTTGCAGGTTTTCTGGCCCATTGCAGCGGTTTTCCTTTCATCCTTCCTGCTGACTTATTTTGTGACGCCAGTGCTGATAAGAAAGATGGTTGCCCGCGGCCTCACAGGCAAGGACATGAACAAGTACTCAAGGCCCGAGGTCGCAGAGCTCGGGGGTATTGCCCCGATGCTCGGAATATCCCTTGGCATAATAGTTTCCATTTTCGCCTCGACTTATTTGGGAATACTGCATTTCAACCTGACAATCCTCTTTGCATCCTTTCTCACCATAATTCTGGTGGCATTCATCGGAGTAATTGATGATCTCATAGGCTGGAGAAAAGGCATAAGGCAATGGCAGCACGCGCTCTTCCCGGTTTTCGCCGCCCTTCCGCTAATGGCAGTGCAGGCGGGGACAGATTTTCTCATACTCCCTTTCTTCGGCGCGGCCTCGATAGGGATTTTGTATTCCCTCGTGCTTGTGCCGCTAGGAATCACTGGCTCTAGCAACGCATTCAACATGCTCGCAGGCTTCAACGGCCTCGAAGCCGGCCTCGGGATAATAATAATTTCCACGCTCTCAATCATCGCCTTCATGACGGGAAAAACCGAGGCACTCATAATAGGTGTCGCCCTGCTTGGCGGCCTGCTGGCCTTCCTGCGCTACAACTGGTTCCCCGCAAAAGTTTTCGGCGGCGACTCGCTCACGCTCATGATAGGCGCGAGCATTGCAACCATTTCAATAGTCGGCAACATGGAAAAAATCGGGCTAAGCCTTATCGCCCTGCACTGGGTGGAGCTCGCCTTCAAGGCAAGGCACAAGTTCCAGAGTGAGTGCTTTGGCATCCCTGACAAGTACGGGCACATAAACCCCGACCCGCGCGGCGGCTCGCTGACGCATTTCATACTGAAGCTGAAGAGGTTCACAGAGCCGCAGCTCGTCACAACCCTTCTCGGCGCGCAAATGCTAATTTCGGCGGCTGTATTCGTGATGTTTTATTACAAATTATTTTGAACGCACTCCCTGCAGAAACCTTTTTTACGGGTTAATTACATCTACTAACATGGCAAATGAAAGCGCGGCCCCTTCAGCACAGGCAGAACAGCGCAAAGTGAACCTCTTCGAGGGCGCATGGAAACAGAGGGTGTATGTCGCGAAAATCAGCGCCGCCGCGCTCGGGTTCTGGCTTTTGCAGTTCCTCTACCACTACCTTGTTTTTTCCCCCGGAGATGTTGCACTCTCCATTGTCAGGAGCTTCGCCTTTGCCGGCGCAACAATGATAAGTTTTGCCCTGATGATCGGCCCGCTTGCAAGGGTTTCAAAGCTGGTTTTTTCCTACCATAGGCGCGCGGTCGGGGTGTGGGGCTTCACTTTCATAATAATGCACATAGTCGCGGTGGCCGCATTCATTTTCAACTTCGACCTTTCGCTTCCCTATTCCATCCTCGACCCGTTCGTGAACCCGATTATTTTCGGCTCGCTCGCATTCGCGTTTTTTGTCCCGATGTATCTCACTTCCACTGACTGGGCGTTTAACCTTCTCGGATACTTCAAATGGAAAAGCGTCCACAGGCTCGTCTACATCGCCTATATTTTCTCCGTGCTTCACTACACCCTCATAAACCCGAGCGCGCTGCAAAGCCTTTCAGGTTACCTGCTGATGCTCGCTACGCTTGCGGCCTTCGGGCTGGAACTGTTCGTCTTCCTCAAAACCGTGGCAAAAAGCAGGAGCATGAAGGCGATTGCAGTGGGCGGTGCGATAATCCTGTTCGCGCTCATACTTTTCGCGAAGGCGTTCCTGTTCAAGTGAACGACTGAAAATCCCTCACTTTTTTAGGGGGTTGATTGCCTTTACCCACGGGATTTTCCCGAAGTCCTTTGTGTTTTCCGTATAGATGGTTTTCACATTGTTTTCCTGCATGGTTGACGCTATCAGGGCGTCCCAAAAATGGATGTTGTAGAGAATCTGCGTTTTTATTGCATCGACTATGGTTTTTTCATCGTATTTTATGACCTCGAAAGCTGCTGCAAATTCCAGTATTATTTCAGCCGAATATTCGGGTGAAAGAGTCCTTTCAATTTTGCCGGTTGAGGCGCTGTGGAATTCCGCCAGGTTTTGGATGCTGACTGTAAAAGCCCGGTCTTTATATGCCTCCTTGAGGAATGCTTTCGCATTTTCATGCTTTTCAGCTTCATCCCTGTCAAATGCATATACAAGTATGTTCGAATCTATGAGGCCGGGTTTACCTGTCATAGAGTTCGCTCCTGTGTTTGTAGAGCAGTTTTCCCATATGCCTGCCTTCCTCCATCTTTTGGATGAGGCTTTTAACTGCCCTTTCCCTTCTAGGGTCTTCTTCAAGCTTTGAGAGGGCTTCGCTGATGACTTTTGAGAGTGAGCCTTTCCTCCCCCCGTATTTGTTTTTTGCGAGCCTGCGGAGCTTTAGCTCATCCTTTTCTTCCAGGGCAACAGTAAGGTTTCCCACGCAACCGCCGGATAATATACGTATATTTCTATTATATAAGTATATCTTTTCTTCCATAAGAGAGACGCCACAGGGAAAGATAAAAGCTTTTTGTTCAGTTCGCATAGACAGGCTGAACCGGAAGGCCACAACGGCGTAAGCGGCTAAAAAATAGAAAAGTGATTGGCAGCGTTCGGTGGAAAATCACTGCCATAAACCATTAAAAGTATAGATTTTCTTGACTTTTGATGCCTAATAGGCTCATTTTGAATGTCTTTGTAACTTGTCTATCAACGAGGCGGCACTTAAATTTCAATCCTATTTGGCATTAATTTTCCACTTTTTCTATAGCTTTAATGCTAAATGGCACTATTATTATAGGTTTTGGCTGTTAATTTCAATATGGTTTCAAAGTACGGTTTGCTTTACTCGATTTTCCTAACCGAAGGTTTGACCGTTCCTGAATTGCTAAAAAAGCTCGGCAAAACGCCATATGAATATGATGCATTTTACAAGCGGCTCAAGCAGCTTACAGAAGAGGGGCTTGTTAAAATTGAAGGAAAAAAATACTTTCCGCAAAAAACTGAAAAATCAACCAAACTCATAAGGGCACTTGATTTCTGCGTGAGAAATTCTATTGATTACAACGAGCTTTTTTTGGACAAGACAGTGGAGTTCATAAAAATTGGGCTGGAAAAAAAACTTGTCGGCGCGGAACATTTCAATCCTAAAACTATTGCGAGGATTTCAAGCTTCCTTTCAAAACATGGCTTTCTCATAATAGATTCCCGCAAGCCATTTTCCGGAACTCTCGTATATTCGGATTTCCTCAGGAATGTGGCGGAATTGCTTGGTACGGGAGTCCAAGTAAGCCGCAAAAATATATTTGAAGATGTTGACGGGGAAAAACTGAATATCAGACTGGATTCTGAATTTGCAAAATTCAGGAAGTCGCCAAAGCACGGCGGCGTTGACGATGAAATACTGTTCATCCACCGCAGCCTCTCGCTTGAAGGCAATACAATGGCTTTGTCAGAAACTGCGAGGCTCATAAAGCAAAACATCCCCCCAAAAAACAGGACTTTCCAGGAAATGCAGGAAACAATTGATTACAAGAAGGCGCTTGACATGCTAATCAAAACCAAAAATCCCCCTGACCTGCAGAAAATCCTTGAATTCCATGCAAAGGCAATGAATTGGATTGAAGAAGGGGAAGGAGAGCTAAGGATTCAGAACGTCATAATAAAAGGAAATCCAGAGTTCAAGACAACGGATTGGAAAGATTTGCCGCGGAGGCTTGAGGATTTATTTGAGTATTATAAGCAAAATATCCCTAAAAAAATGAGGCCGCATGAAATTGTGGATTTTGCAGCGTACCTCCACAGCGAATTCCAGCGAATACATCCATTCATAGACGGCAATTCAAGGACATCCCGCGCCATATTTGCGCATGCACTGTTGCTGAAAGGCTTCCCGCTCATTACATTTCCCGCGGGATTTGTGCAGCAATACATGGAACTGACAAAGCTATCCAAAAGCAGGAATGACAGGCATTTCATGATTTTCATGAAGCAGCTTGTGCTGCACTCATTAAAGCAAAGAAACCAAAGGATGAAATATGCCATAATCTAGCTGCTTGGCAAAATTCAAAAGAGGTTAAGATATGTCAGCTTATGGTGAATTCAAAGGCAAAGTCAGGTTAATTCTCGGCGGCGGGAAGAGGGTGCAGATTGCGCGGAGCCATTCGGTCTGGGAGATAGAAAGCGGAATTGATGGGCTGAAGGTTGGCGATATTGTTGTCTGCAACTCTTTCAGAACACTAAGAAAATTTGATGAGAAGCAGAAAAACCTGAAAGAATTCTAGTTCTAAAAATCGCCCCTCATAAAACATTAGAAAAGT